>NZ_JBEOUD010000005.1:0-242123 GCF_040303865.1 Streptomyces sp. NPDC094034
ACCCCGGACACCCCAAACACACAGACCCAACACCAACACGACCAAGAGACCACCACGACTCAAACCCGCACCCCCTAAAGTTCCTGGCATTGGGACCCCTCCCCCCGGGCCGCCCCCCTCAAAGCAGCACTTGCGGTGGAG
Organism: Streptomyces sp. NPDC094034; assembly: GCF_040303865.1. Lineage (NCBI taxonomy): Bacteria > Bacillati > Actinomycetota > Actinomycetes > Kitasatosporales > Streptomycetaceae > Streptomyces > Streptomyces sp. NPDC094034. The sequence goes on from NZ_JBEOUD010000005.1 coordinate 142, forward strand.
GGGCGGGGGTCAAGGGTGACCGAAGGTCATCGGCTTGCCGACGCGACGAAGGAGCGCCCTTGACGCCCAACCCGCAACCGCGAAACTGAAACCCAGGGGCGGCCCCCACCCGACACCACACCCCCCGGCCCACCCCAACTACCCCTCGGCACGAACCCGCACCCACACCCACGCGACTGCGCAACGCAGAGTTCGCTCAGGCGTCGAACGGGGTATCGCTCCAGCGGAACCAGGCACGCGCGTCGCGGATGTGCAGAAGGAATTCCGGCACCGGGCCGTCCGGGGACACCAGGGCCACCGCTCGTACGACGTCGTCGCACGCCGCCTCCCAGGCGTGGGGCTCTTCGCTCACGCGGTCCAGCAAGGACAGCTCGCGGTCGAACAGGGGCTTCACCGCGGCGAATCCGGGGCCCGGGGTGAAGTGGCCGCTGAGCCAGGGGAAGTCCGCCTCGTCGATGGTGATGTCGCCTACCGGCTGTGCGTCGTGGCGTGAGACGACGTGCCAGATCTCGTCCGTAAAGCCCATCGGTACCTCCTGCCGTCCGTCTGCCGTCCGTCTGCCGTCCGTTCGGCGCGCGCCGATGGGGGCAGCATCTCAGACGGGACCGACAACGGCCGTCGTACGGCCGTCGCGGGGGCCGAAGGTCGTGAGCGCTTCGGTGTCGGTGGCGCGGGCGTGGAGGTAGTAGTCCGCCCACTCCTCGATGTCCGGGTAGCCGGATTCCGCCGTGAGCCGGGCGATCGCCGCGTCGATGTCGTAGTGGGTGACGCGCAGTTCGACGCCGGGGCCGAGGAGCGCCCAGTGTGCGCCGGGGCGGCCGTAGGGCATACCGACGCTGCCCGGGTTGATGACCTGACGGCCGTGGGCGAGGCGTACGAAGGGCATGTGGGTGTGTCCGCAGACGACCGTACGGATCTGCTCGCCGAGCCCTTCGAAGACCTCGCTCCAGCGGGCGAGCCGGGAGTCGACGAGGACGACCTCTTCGTCGTCGCGCGGGGTCGCGTGGCAGAACAGGATGTCGCCCAGCCCGGCCACGGCCAGGCATCGCGTGCGCGGGAGACCGGCCAGCAGTGCGATGTGGTCGTCGCGCAACCGGTCGGCCGCCCAGGCGGTGATGGCGTCGGGCGGCGCGGGGCTCTTTCCCGTGCGCGGTTCGACCAGCTCGCGGTCGGCGTTGCCGCCGATCAGTACGGCCCGGTCGCCGAGATCCGTCAGCAGGTCCAGTACCTCGGCCGGCTGGGGGCCCGCCGCGATGTCGCCGGTGATCACGACGCGTTCGGCGGCCGAGACCTCCGGCTCGGCGAGCACGGCCTCCAGTGCCGGGAGGACGCCGTGGATGTCGGAGAGGACGGCCACGCGGCCGGATCGTGACGGGGTCGACGGGGTCGACGGCGTCGACGGGGGCGGCGCGGGTGGCCCGGCCGGTTTGGATGACATGGGTGGCATGTCATCCACTGTCCCGCCAGTCGACGCCGGGTCACGTTCCGTTCGCTCCCCGCGCAAGCCCGGCCCGGCGTCAGGGGACCTCGGCCACCGCCGTGATCTCCACCAGCTGTCCCGTGTATCCCAGGCAGGTGACCCCGAGCAGCGTGGACGTGTGCGGTCCCAGGGCGAGGCCGCCCTCGCGGACCACCTCCCAGACCCGGCTGAGTTCGGCCGGTTCCGTCGCGGCCACATACACCGTGGTCGCCACGACATCGGACAGACCGCAATCGATCGCGCGCAGGGCGGTCTCCAGATTGGCGAGAACCTGCTTCGTCTGGGCCACGAGATCGCCGGGTCCGACGAGCTTGCCGTCGGCGTCGAGCGGTACGGAGCCGGCGAGGAAGGCGAGGCGTCGGTCCGTTTCAACGATCGCCGTGTGCGCGTAGTCGGGCGGCGGGAACAGGGCAGGCACGGTCATACGGTGAGCCATCGTCACTCCTCGGGGACAACCCGCCGGATACGGATACGGATACGGATTCAGGCACGGATACAGGCGCGGGCACGGGCTCCTGCCTACCCAGTCGGGCCGGATCCGATCAACCGGTTTTCCTCCCGGCCGCCCCGTCGGAGCAGCCCCATGTCAGGCCGCCCGCGCGTGCAGCAGTGGGCTCTTGTGGGCGGTCAGCCATCTGCGGTAGTCGACCGCGCGCAGCGCCGCCTCCCGGTACGACGCCTCCAGGTCCGCGAACACCGCGTCGCCGCCGGAGCGCTCCGCACCTCCCACCCGCTCCGCGCCGCCGACCCGCTCCGCATTCCCCACCCGCTCCACGCCCGCCCACTCCGCGCCCGCCCCCAACCCGTCCGGCCGCGAGAACAGCAGCAGCCGTACCGCCAGCGGATCGTCCCTCAGTGGCCGGATCGCCATGTCGTCGCGAGGGCCCGATGTCGGCTGGCAGGGGGCGACAGCCTCGCCGACCGCGATCAGGGAGGCCGCCGTGAGGTAATCCCCGTGCAGCACAGGCGGGTCGAGCCCGGCCGCGCCCAATACCCTGCGCAGCCCGTCCCATTCACCGTCCACCGTCGGATCGACCATCCAGCGGTCCTCGGCGAGATCCGCGAGTTCCACCACCGGGCTGCCGGCCGCCGGATGGTCCCGGGCCATGGAGATGAACTGCGGTTCCCGTTCCACCAGTACGCGCCGCTCCAGCCCCTCGGGAACGAGCAGCGGGCAGCCCTCCACCTCATGCACGAAGGCCACGTCCAGCTGACCCGCGGCGAGCATTCGCAGCAACACGTTGGCGGAGACGTCCATATGGAGCGAGATGTCCGTACCCGGCAGCCGGTTTCTGAGTCGGCGCAGCCACCCCACCAGCGCACGGCTCGCGGTGGAGCCGATCCGCAGCCTCGGCCCGTCGGCCAGGCCGGCGACCACCCGTGCCTCGGCGACGAGCGCGGCCATCCCGGAGACGAGCGGGCGGGCCCGGCTCAGTACCGAGCGGCCCAGCGGGGTGGGCCGGCAGCCGGTACGTTCCCGGGAGAACAGCTCCGCGCCCAACGCGTGCTCGATGCGCCGCAGTTGCGTGGTCAGGGATGGCTGGCTCATCCCCAGCTGTCGCGCCGCCTTGTGCAGACTGCCGGCATCGGCAATGGCACACAGGGCACGCAGATGTCTCACCTCCAGCTCCATGCCCAGAGAGTAGAGCGGCCTCCCGCACCACACCAGATGTCCAAATCCCTGTAATTGGAGGCGCATTCGAAGATTTGCGGCCAGGGTGATGCGCTCGTGTTATCGGTCTTTGACATCATCCGCACAGGGGCGGTCTCCCCGAGACTCTGCGGTACCGAATCCGTTCAACGGACGAGTAGGAGCCCCCCACATGAGACACCCCAGGACCGCCATTTCCGCCATCGCCGGTATCGGTCTGGCCGTCGCCGCACTCGGTGTCGCGCCCACCGCCACCGCCGCCCCGGCCCCGGTCGGCGAGGCCCCCACCTCCTCGTACGCCGCCTACGAGGGCTCGAAGGCCGAGGCCGCGGGCACCAAGGCGTTCTTCGACGCCGTCCTGAAGTCGGTCGCCGAGAAGCGTGCCGCCAACCCCGGTGCCCAGGCGGTCACCGTGATCTACAACGCGTCGAGCGCGCCCACGTTCGCCAGTCAGATAGCCAGCTCGACCTCGATATGGAACAGCGCCGTCACCAATGTGAAGCTCCAGGCGGGCAGCGCCGCGGACTTCACGTACCGCGAGGGCAATGACCCGCGTGGCTCGTACGCGAGCACCGACGGTCACGGCCGCGGCTACATCTTCCTGGACTACCGGCAGAACCAGCAGTACAACTCCACCCGCGTCACCGCCCACGAGACCGGTCACGTCCTCGGCCTCCCCGACAACTACTCCGGCCCGTGCAGCGAGCTGATGTCCGGCGGCGGTCCCGGCACCTCCTGCCAGAACGCCCAGCCGAACGCGGCCGAGCGCGCCCGGGTCAACGCCCTGTGGGCGAACGGCCTCGCCGCCGCGATGGCCAAGGTCTCCTGACCTCCCGCACGGAGAACACACGCCTGACCTCCCTTGTGTGACGAAGGGGCGCCCCGAACCGACCAAGGGGCGCCCCTTTCCGTGTTCCCCTTGGTAACGTCGCGCGGTGGACTTCAGTACGGAGACCGGCGCTTCGCCCGAACTCGGCCGGTCCATCGAGGGCGATTTCAAGACACTTCTGACCGTACGGGCCGACCGCCCGGACCAGGTCGCGTGCCTCCATGACTGGGCCGCCGCCCATGGCCTCGCGGTCACGCTCGTCGTCCTGGACCGGGGTCGCACCCCGTCCCGGCCGACGCTCACCCTGCCCGGCGCGGGCACACTCGACGAGCGGCGCCGCGCCGCCGAGCGGTGTGCGGAGCGCCTCGCGGAGGCCGGGCTCCCCGTCGTACGGACCAGGCTGGTGGCGGCGCCCTGGAACGAGGGCGTGCCGGGGACCGACGCCGAGGCCGCGTCGCTGCCCGCGTACTGCCACTTCGAGCACCAGGTCACGGTGCGGCTGCCGATCCCGTACGACACCCAGCGCCTGGCGGCGGTCGCCGAACGGCACAGCGCGCATGTCTCGCGCGCCGCGCGCCGGGTGCCGGCCCGCGGGGTCCAGGAGCGCTCCGTGACACAGCGCGCCCGCGGTGTCGGCAGACCGGCGGCGCGCGCCCGGCTGAACGCGCTGCTCGACGGTCTGATGGTGGCCGGTTTCCAACCGGCGGACATCGCGGAGGAGTTCGTCCTCCACGACGACGCCCCGGTACCGGATGAGGTCCTGTGCCGGCCCCGGCACCGAGCGGGTGAGTGAGTGCGTGAGGGTGTCAGCTCGTCAGGACGCTCCCACCAGCGGCCGGTCGCCCAGTTCCGTTCCGCTCGGCAGCTGGCGCCTGATCCGACCAAGCGCCTCCTCGAAGGCGCCTCCGGCGATCCCCGACGCGTAGGCGGCCCCGTCGCAGTGCAGCGTCAGGCTCAGCTCCGCCCGGCCGACCGGCCCCTCGGCCGCTCGCTCACCGAGCGTCAGCAGACAGCTCAGCGTGGCCTGTTGGACCGCGCCGGCCGAACTGACGGGCATCGGTATGTCCCATTCCATGACGCAGGACGACAGGAGCTCGCCCGCCCCCACCGCTTCCAGGTCGGCGAAATCCGCCCCTTCGTACGCGACTCCCCTGATCTGAGTGCGCACTTGCTGCCCACCCACGCTCAGGGTGATCGCTTCCGCGCCCAGGCGGTCCCGGTACCAACCCGCCCATGAATCCGTCGACTCCGCTGTCATGGCGCGGACTGTAGCGGTACCGGATCTTCCGCCGCAGCAGGGGTCACGGCTTCCGGTCATACTTCCTCACGAGCACACTGCTCCCGAACACCCTTACGGACTCCCAGGTGACCTCGGCGAGGGCGGAATCCGCCCCGCACACCGGCATCCCCGAGCCGAGGACCAGCGGATTCGTCGTGGTGATCAGGTCGTCGGTCGCACCGGCCGACTGCCCGGCCGGAGCGAGCGGGGCCGGGCGCCCGCCTCAGCGGGTACGGCGCGTCACGAACTCCGCCAGGGCCAGCAGATCGTCAGCCGCCGACATGTCGGGGACCGCCCGGGACAGTTCGTGCACGGCCCGGGACATCCGCTCGGCCGCCTGGAGCTGCGCCCAGTCGCGCCCGCCCGCCCGTTCGACGGCGGCGGCCGCGCGCACCACGGCTTCGGCGTGCATCGGCCCCCGGTACAACTCGGCCAGCTCCGCGGCCGCCGGGGTGCCCGAGGCCAGGGCCGCGACCACCGGCAGGGACTTCTTGTGGGCGGCCAGATCGGCGCCGGCCGGTTTGCCCGTACGGTCGGGATCGCCCCAGATCCCGATCAGGTCGTCGATCAGCTGGAAGGCGAGCCCCGCCTCCCTGCCGAAGGCGTCCAGCGCGGCGACCTGCTCCTCCCGCGCGCCCGCGTACAGCGCGCCGAGGGCACACGAGGCGCCCAGCAGGGCACCGGTCTTGGCCGTCGCCATGGCGACGCACTCGTCCAACGAGACCTCGTGCGGATCGCGCTGCTCGAAGGAGCAGTCCGCCTGCTGGCCCGCGCACAGCTCGATGACACAGGCCGCGAGCCTGGCCGAGGCGGCGGCCGACGCCGGGTGCGGGTCCTCGGCGAGCAGTCGCAGCGCGAGGGTCATCATGGCGTCGCCCGCGATGATGGCGTCGGGGATGCCGAAGACGGTCCAGGCGGTGGCGCGATTCCGCCGGGTCAGGTCCTCGTCGATCACGTCGTCGTGGAGCAGCGTGAAGTTGTGGGCCAGCTCGACGGCGGCGGCGGCCCGTACCGCGTGGTGCGGATCCCCGCCGAGCGAGCGCGCCGCGGCGAGGACGAGCGCGGGTCTGATCGCCTTGCCCGTCCGGCCGGAGGCGGGGGTGCCGTCGGCGTGTTCCCAGCCGAAGTGGTACATCGCGACCCGGCGCAGGGAGCCGGGCAACGACTCGACGCTGGAGCGGAGTTCGGGATGGACGGCGGTGCGGGTGCGCTCCAGGAGTGCCACGGCCTCGTGGCCCCCGGGGGCGGTATCCGTGCTGGTCATGGTCACGGTCACTTCCTCTGCGGTGGAGACCGGCTGACGGGCACCGGATGCCGGTGCCCGGGTGCCCGGAGGGGCGGCCGTACGGTCGGCACGGCCGGCCCACCCGGGCCGGTCACCTCATCCCCAGCGGCCCACTTCCACGTTCTCCAGCACACCGACGGCGTCCGGCACCAGAATGGCGGCCGAGTAGTACGCGGTGACCAGGTACGAGATGATCGCCTGCTCGTCGATGCCCATGAAGCGGACCGACAGGCCCGGCTCGATCTCGTCCGGGATCCCGCTCTGCTGGAGGCCGATCACACCCTGCTCGGACTCGCCCGTACGCATACAGATGATCGAGGTCGTCCTGGCGTCCGAGACCGGGATCTTGTTGCACGGGAAGATCGGCACCCCGCGCCAGCCGGGCACATGCTCGCCCGCCACCTCCACACTGGCCGGATAGAGCCCCCGCTTGTTGCACTCACGTCCGAACGCGGCGATGGCCCGGGGGTGCGCGAGGAACATCTTCGAGCCGCGGCGGCGCGAGAGCAGCTCGTCCATGTCGTCCGGGCTCGGCCCGCCGTCGTGCGGCTGGATCCGCTCTCCGTAGTCGCAGTTGTTGAGCAGACCGAACTCACGGTTGTTGATCAGCTCATGCTCCTGGCGTTCACGCAGCGCCTCGACCGTGAGCCGCAACTGCTGCTCGGTCTGGTTCATGGGCTGGTTGTAGAGGTCGGCGACCCGGCTGTGCACCTTCAGCACGGTCTGCGCGACGCTCAGTTCGTACTCGCGCGGCGCCACCTCGTAGTCGACGAACGTATGGGGCACGACGCTCTCGCCGACATGACCGGCGGAGAGATCGATCTCGGCCTCGCCGTACTTGTTGGTGCGCTGATGCGGTACGGACACCACCGCCGCCAGATGGTCGCGCAGCGACTCCTCGCGCTCCGCGAGGCTGAGTACGTCCCGCCTGCTCAGCACCAGCACGGTGCAGGCCGTGGCCGCCTTCGCGGTGTAGTTCCAGGTGGCCTCCCCGTCCACCAGGGCCTGGTCGCCGAAGTACGCTCCGTCGGCGAGCACTTCGAGCACGGCGTCACCCCCGTAAGGCCCCGAGCCCACCTTCTCGACCCGGCCGTGCGCCAGCAGGAAGACCTCGTCCGCCGCGTCACCGGAGGACACCATGACCTGGCCCGCCGCGAACTCCCGCTGCTCGCAGCGGCGGGCCAGCTCGGACAGCACACCGTCGTCGCCGTACGCGCGCAGCGCCGGCAGCTCGCCGAGCTCGGCGGGGACGACCGTCACCCGGTCCCCCGTCTGCACGAACGTGACACGTCCGTCGCCGACCGCGTAGCTGAGCCTGCGGTTCACCCGGTACGTACCGCCCTGAATCTGCACCCAAGGCAGCATCCGCAGCAGCCACCGCGAGGTGATCTCCTGCATCTGCGGTACCGACTTGGTGGTGGTCGCCAGATTCCGGGCGGCGGCCGTCCCCAGACTCTGCTGGGACGGCGGTTGAGCTGCCAGAACCTCGTTACCAACCGACATGAACTCTCCCCTTCGATCATGTACCGACCTGCGAGAAGAATGGTTCCATCACGTGGCGTGCATTCGCCATTACACATATGAGTGGGACTGGATCACCCAGAACGGGGAATTACACGCGCACATTCCTCGCATCCAGGACACGCCATGCCCCGGGGGACACGTCACCCCCCGGGGGGGGCACATCACGCCCCGGGGACACGTCACGCCCCGGAACACCGCGCGCCCGGGTTGGCGCCACAATGAAGGGGTGCCCAGCCACCACGCGCCCGACCTCGCCGCTCTGCGGCCCCGGCTGCCCTCGCCGCTGGTGCCCGCCGACGACGAGCGCTTCGCGCGCCACGGCGTACGGCTGCTGCTCAAACGTGACGATCTGATCCACCCCGAACTGCCCGGCAACAAGTGGCGGAAACTCGCGCCCAATCTGCGGGCCGCGGTCGTGAGCGGCCGGCGGACCCTGCTGACCTTCGGTGGCGCGTACTCCAACCATCTGCGCGCGACCGCCGCCGCGGGCCGGCTCCTCGGCTTCACCACCGTCGGTGTCGTACGGGGCGAGGAGCTGGCGGAACAGCCGCTCAATCCGTCGCTCGCCCGGTGTGCCGCCGACGGGATGCGGCTGTGTTTCGTGGACCGCGCGGCCTACCGGCGCAAGGCGGAGCCCGAGATGGTGGCCACCGTACTCGGCCGGGCCGGGCTGGAGCGCGACAGCGTGTACGTCGTACCGGAAGGCGGCAGCAACGCGCTCGCGGCCCAGGGCTGCGCCGAGTTGGGCCGGGAACTGCGCGGCGTGGCCGGGAGCGTCGCCGTGGCCTGCGGCACCGGCGGGACGCTCGCGGGGCTCGCCGCCGGGCTCGGGAGCGGTCAGCGGGCCCTGGGCTTCCCGGTGCTCAGGGGCGACTTCCTGGAGCGGGGGATACGCGAGCTCCAACAGGCCGCGTTCGGCGGCCCCGTCGGCGACTGGCGGCTCGACGGACGCTTCCACTTCGGCGGCTTCGCCCGTACCACCCCCGCGCTCGACGCGTTCGCCGAGGAGTTCGGGGAGCGGCACGGGCTGCGGGTGGAACGTCTCTATGTCGCCAAAATGCTGTACGGCCTGACCGCGCTGGCCGAGGAGGGCGCCTTCCGGCCGGGCACGACCGTCGCCGCCGTCATCACGGGCCAACCGGAGCCGACCCGCGCCGAGCCGTCCGAGCCGGAGCCGACCGGCGCCGAGGCGTCCGAGCCGCAGCGGCCGGAGCCGGAGCCGTCTCGGTCCTCCTCTCACTCCTCCTCGCGATAGGCCGCCGCTTCCTCCAGGTCCAGTCTGCGCAGCAGCGTCCGCATCATCTCGTCGTCGATCCGCCGCCGGTCCCGCAGCTCCACGAACACCGCGCGCTCCGCCGCGATCATCTCCCGCGACAGCCGACGGTAGGTGTCGTCCGCCGACTCCCCCGTCACCTCGTTGACCGACCCGAGCCGCTCCCAGACGGCGTTGCGGCGGCGCTCCAGCACGTGCCGGAGCCGTTCGGCCAGTGGCGGCGGCAGTGCGTTGCGCTCATCGGCCAGCAGCGCGTCCAGCCGCCGTTCCGCCGCCCCCGAGGCCTCGCTCTGCGCCTGCGCCTCGGCAAGGGTCTCGGCCTGCCGGTCGCGCCCCGGGATCTTCAGCAGCCGGATCAGCGGAGGCAGCGTGAGGCCCTGCACGACCAGGGTGCCGATCACGGTCGTGAACGTCAGGAACAGGACGAGATTGCGCCCGGGGAACGGCTGTCCGTCGTCCAGCGTCAGCGGGATCGAGAACGCGATCGCCAGCGACACCACTCCGCGCATCCCGGCCCAGCCGACGATCAGCGGCGCCGTCCAATTGGTGTCCGGTTCGCGCTCCCTGATCCTCCGGGACAGCGCGCGCGGCAGGAAGGTCGCCGGATAGACCCAGACGAATCTGATCGCCACCACCACCACGAAGACGCCCACCGCGTACAGCAGCGATTCCCCGACCCCGTACTCCCCCAGCCCCTTGAGCACATGAGGCAGTTGGAGCCCGATCAGCGCGAACACCGCCGACTCCAGGACGAACGCGATCATCTTCCACACCGCCGCTTCCTGGAGCCGGGTCTCGAAGTCCACCTGCCAGGAACGGTGTCCGAGATACAGCGCGACCACGACGACGGCCAGCACCCCGGACGCGCCCACGTGTTCGGCCAGCGCGTAGGCGAGGAACGGGATGAGCAGCGAGAGGGTGTTCTGGAGCAGCGCCTCGGTCAGATGGGTACGCAGCCAGTGCAGTGGCACCATCAGGAGCAGCCCCACACCGATGCCGCCGAGCGACGCCAGCGCGAACTCCCCGATCCCGCCGGCCCAGCTCGCGCCCGCGCCGACCGCCGCGGCCAGCGCCACCTTGAACGCGGTGATGGCGGTCGCGTCGTTCACCAGGGACTCGCCCTGGAGGATGGTGGTGATCCGGTTCGGCAGCCCCAGTTTGCGCGCGATGGCCGTGGCCGCGACCGCGTCGGGGGGCGCGATCACGGCACCCAGCACCAGCGCGGCGGTCAACGGGAGATCGGGCACCAGCAAATACACCAGCCAGCCCACCGCGACCGTCGCGAAGAGGACATACCCCACCGAGAGCAGCGCGACCGGCCTGATGTTCGCCCGCAGATCGAGATACGAACTGTCCACCGCGGCCGTGTACAACAGCGGCGGCAACACCAGTGGCAGCACGATATGCGGATTCAGTGTGTAGTCCGGTACGCCCGGCACATACGAGGCGCCCAGCCCCACGGCGACCAACAGCAACGGCGCCGCCACCGGTGTCCTGCGCGCCGCGCCGGCGATGGCCGCGCTCCCCGCCACCAGCGCGATCAGCGGCAATACGTCCATTCCACGTCCTCTGCACCCGTCGTAACCTGGTCATCATGAGCGAGTGCCCCCACGTTGCGGAACTGCCGCGCCCCGAGCCCGCGCCACGCACCGACACCTGCCGCGAGTGCGTCGCGGCCGACAGCCACCCCGTACAGCTGCGGATCTGTCTCGTCTGCGGCGAGATCGGCTGCTGTGACTCCTCGCCGTACCAACACGCGACACAACACTTCAAGGACACGGGTCATGCCGTGATGCGGAGTTTCGAGCCCGGGGAGAGCTGGCGGTGGTGCTACGTGGACGGTTCGATCGTATGACGACTGGGTACGTCAACCCTCCGCCGGTTCTTCGTAATTGAACGTCAGGAACCTCTAGCCACTTTCTGTGTTCATATGCTTACCATGAGTGACAGTCGCTGGGTGGGGGTCCCGGCGACACAGCACCACGGATCGCGATAGCGTCGCCACTCCAGAGCGGCTACGTACCGACCGGCTACGTACCGACTACGTACCGCAAGGCTCCTGGACACTCCTTGTCCCTGAGCCCAGAAGAGCTTGTGCCACCTTGGAGGTGAGGGTGTCCCAGATCGCAGGCGAGCCCGGGACCGAGGACTTCGTGGAAGTCCGGCTGCCCGCTGCGGGTGCCTACCTGTCCGTGCTGCGTACGGCCACAGCCGGCCTCGCGGCGCGCTTGGACTTCACCCTCGACGAGATCGAGGACCTCCGCATCGCGGTGGACGAGGCCTGCGCGATCCTGCTCCAGCAGGCCGTACCGGGCTCCGTACTCAGCTGTGTCTTCCGGCTCATCGAGGACGCGCTCGAAGTGACCGTGTCGGCGCCCACCACCGACGGACGCGCGCCGGAGCGCGACACCTTCGCCTGGACAGTGCTCTCCGCGCTGGCCGGCAAGGTCGACTCGACGGTCGCGGAGGACCGTACGGTCACGATCAGCCTCTACAAACAGCGCGGCGCGGGACCCGGGCCGGCGTGAGGAACGGGGACGGTCCGGTGCGTGACGAGGGGCGCATCCCACGGGAGCCGCGGGAAGGGCACGAAGCTCCGTCGGAGCCGGCGCCCGCCCCCGCGGGCATCCCTGAGCAGCAGGCCCGACCCCACCCGGAGGACGGACTTGACGGCCAGACGGCCGCGGCGGAGCAGGCGCAGGCAGAGCGGGCGGCCACTATGAGCGAGCAGCACAACGACAAGCACCACGATCCACATGACCGCAGCGGGGCGCGGGCGATGTTCATCGAGCTGCGCAAGCTGCCTGACGGCTCGCCCGAGAAGGCGGATCTCCGCAATCAGCTGGTGCGGATGCATCTGCCGCTGGTCGAGCATCTGGCGAGACGGTTCCGCAATCGCGGCGAGCCGCTGGACGATCTGACCCAGGTCGCCACCATCGGTCTGATCAAGTCCGTCGACCGGTTCGATCCGGAGCGTGGTGTCGAGTTCTCGACCTATGCGACGCCGACGGTCGTCGGGGAGATCAAGCGGCACTTCCGGGACAAGGGCTGGGCGGTCCGGGTGCCGCGCCGCCTCCAGGAACTGCGGCTCGCCCTGACGACCGCCACCGCCGAACTCTCCCAGCAGCACGGCCGTTCACCCACGGTCCATGAACTGGCGGAGCGGCTGGGCATTTCGGAGGAAGAGGTCCTGGAGGGTCTGGAGTCCGCCAACGCGTACTCCACGCTGTCACTGGACGTCCCGGACACGGACGACGAGTCCCCGGCGGTCGCGGACACACTGGGCGCGGAGGACGAGGCGCTGGAGGGCGTCGAGTACCGCGAGTCGCTGAAGCCGTTGCTGGAGGATCTGCCGCCACGGGAGAAGCGGATTCTTCTGCTCCGGTTCTTCGGCAATATGACGCAGTCGCAGATCGCGCAGGAGGTCGGCATCTCGCAGATGCATGTCTCGCGACTGCTGGCCCGCACGCTCGCGCAGCTGCGCGAGCGGCTGTTGGTCGAGGAGTAGAGCGGCAGGGCGCGGGAGTGGAACGGCAGGGGCGGGCGCGGGGGCCCGCCGCCGGGTGTCGCTCCACGGCTACCGGCCACCTGCCGCGGGCCGACGGGCCACGGCTACCTGCCGCGGGCTACGGGCTACCTGTCGGCGCTATCGCCGGGAGTCGGCGGGGCCTCGGATACCGAGGGCTTCCGTGGTGGTCGGGTTGACCAGCAGGACCAGCCCCGTCACCGCGACCACCGCGAGCGCGATACCGGCCGGGATCATGCCGCCGGTGGAGGTCAGCAGCGTATAGGCGACGGGCAGCGCCATGATCTGGGTGATCAGCGCGGGCCCCCGGCTCCAGGCGCGCCGCAGCAGCAGCCCGCGCGCGGCGATCAGCGGGATGACACCGAGCGCGATCAGGGTGACCCCGCCCATCTCGGCCTGCTCCGGGCTGTCGGGTTTCCCGAGCAACCCCATCACCAGCAGATACACACCGCCGACGATCAGCGCCAGGGCTTCGAGCCCACAGGCGCCGGCCGCCGCGGTCAGGCGCGTGGGGCGCGGGGAGGACGCGGGGGAGGTCTGCTCGCTGCTGCTGCTCACCCTTGCAGGGTAACCACCCGGCCGCCCCTCACCCCCCGACAGGCCCCGCCGCCCCGGGCTCCCGGGGGCGGGCCCGCGGCGCCCGGCCGGTAATCTGCTCGGCATGCGCGCACTCCTTGTGGTCAATCCGGCAGCAACCACCACCAGTGCCCGCACACGAGACGTACTGATTCACGCGCTCGCCAGCGAGATGAAGCTCGAAGCGGTGACCACCGAATACCGCGGACACGCCCGTGACCTGGGAAGACGCGCCGCCGACTCGGACGACATCGAGTTGGTCGTCGCCCTCGGGGGTGACGGCACCGTCAACGAGGTCGTCAACGGACTGCTGCACAACGGCCCCGATCCCGAGCGGCTGCCGCGTCTCGCGGTGGTCCCCGGCGGTTCGACCAATGTCTTCGCCCGTGCGCTCGGACTTCCCAATGACGCGGTCGAGGCGACCGGCGCGATCCTGGACGCGCTCGCTCTGCGGAGCGAACGTACGGTCGGTCTGGGACTGGCCGCCGGAACACCGGGAACCGAGGACGAATCCGTGCCCGCCCGCTGGTTCACCTTCTGCGCCGGTTTCGGTTTCGACGCGGGGGTGATCGGGCGGGTCGAACAACAACGGGAGCGCGGGAAACGTTCGACGCACGCCCTCTATGTGCGCCAGGTGGTACGGCAGTTCCTGGAGGAGCCGCACCGGCGAGGCGGGCTGATCACACTGGAACGCCCCGGTGAGGATCCGGTGAAAGATCTTGTTCTCTCCATAATCTGCAACACCGCCCCCTGGACCTACCTGGGCAATCGTCCGGTGTACGCGTCTCCCGCGGCCTCTTTCGATCTGGCTCTCGATGTCCTCGGGTTGACGAGGATGTCGACTCCCGCGGTGGCCAGATATGCGACCCAATTGCTCACTTCTACCCCTGATCGGGGCCCCCGCGGGCGCCATGCGGTGTCACTTCATGACCTGACCGACTTCACCTTGCATTCCAAGGCGCCCCTCCCCTTCCAGATGGACGGCGACCATCTTGGACTGCGCACGAGCGTGACGTTCACAGGCGTACGCCGTGCACTGCGTGTGATTGTGTGAGTGGAAGGGGCCAAAGTCCTTTCACTCGAACGTTTAGGCTGGCATCCACCCCATGGAAGTACGGCTGTGACCTAGTCGACACCGAGGAATCAAAAAAAACTTTCCAGAAGGGGTTGTATCCGCCGCCGAGGTTTGCGAATCTCTACGTGGCGCTCGGGACGGCCCGCAACATCGGCCTCCCTGAGAGCCAGAACCCCTCCTCAAACCAAGGACCCCACCAGTTTCCGCTGGCGGTTGACCCTTCCCTTGTCGAGGGATTCGTGAAAGCGTTCACATTCACAAGCAATCTGCATGTAATACCAAGAGAGGTAGCAGCCATGGACTGGCGTCACAACGCCGTTTGCCGCGAGGAAGACCCCGAGCTGTTCTTCCCCATCGGCAACACCGGTCCTGCGCTGCTGCAGATCGAGGAAGCCAAGGCCGTCTGCCGTCGCTGCCCCGTCATGGAGCAGTGCCTGCAGTGGGCACTTGAGTCCGGTCAGGACTCGGGTGTCTGGGGTGGCCTCAGCGAGGACGAGCGCCGCGCTATGAAGCGCCGCGCCGCTCGTAACCGGGCGCGTAACGCGACCGCCTGAAGCACCCCGCCACGAGCCCTGGCCGGCGGAGCGTACAGCGTGTACGCATAGCCCCGCCCCCGAAACGCAGCGCGCAGTACCCCCCGATGCGCATCGCAAAGTGAGCTTCGAGCCGAGCCCCGGACCGTCACCACGGTCCGGGGCTCGCTGCTGTGCCGGGCGGTACGAAGATATGCCCCCGGCCCCCGGACTCCCGGACTCCCGGACTTCCCGACTCCCGGACTTCCCGACGACAGCTACTTCTGGGGCTCCACCGGAATGTCCAGCATGACGCGCGTACCGCGCACCGGCGCCGGCACCATGTCGAACCCACCGCCCAACTCCCCTTCCACCAGGGTCCGTACGATCTGGAGCCCCAGATTCCCGGCGCGCTGCGGATCGAACCCCTCGGGCAGCCCGCGCCCGTCGTCCTGGACAGTGATCATGAGGCGGGCGTCCGAGCGGGCCCCCTCGCCCCGCTTGACCCCGGGCGAGTCGCCGCTGCGCACCGCCGAGACATCGACCCGGCCCTCCTCCCCCGGCGCGAAGGCGTGTTCCAGCGCGTTCTGGAGAATCTCGGTGAGCACCATCGAGAGGGGCGTGGCCACTTCGGCGTCGAGCACGCCGAACTTCCCCGTACGGCGGCAGACGACCTTGCCGGGCGAGATCTCGGCGACCATCGCCAGCACTCGGTCGGCGATCTCGTCGAACTCGACGCGCTCGTCCAGATTCTGAGACAGCGTCTCGTGGACGATCGCGATGGATCCGACGCGCCGTACGGCCTCGTCGAGGGCTTCCCTGCCCTGCGCGGACTCCATCCGCCTGGACTGGAGCCGGAGAAGCGCGGCGACTGTCTGGAGGTTGTTCTTCACCCGGTGGTGGATCTCCCGGATGGTGGCGTCCTTGGTGATCAACTCACGCTCGCGGCGCCGTAGTTCCGTCACATCGCGGAGCAGCACCAACGAGCCGATCCGGGTGCCCTTGGGCTTGAGGGGGATGGCGCGCAGCTGGATGACTCCGCCGCTGCCCTCCACCTCGGTCTCACGGGGCGCGTAACCGCTGGCGAGTTTGACCATGGCCTCGTCCACCGGGCCGCGCGCGGGGGCCAGTTCGTCGGTGGTGCGGCCGAGATGGTGTCCCACCAAGTCGGACGCGAGTCCCAACCGGTGATACGCGGACAGGGCGTTGGGGCTCGCGTACTGGACGACTCCGTCGGCGTCCAGCCGGATCAGCCCGTCTCCGACACGCGGGGAGGCGTCCATGTCGACCTGCTGGCCGGGGAAGGGGAAGGATCCGGCGGCGATCATCTGGGCCAGATCGGAGGCGGACTGGAGGTAGGTGAGCTCCAGCCGGCTGGGGGTGCGGACCGTGAGCAGATTGGTGTTGCGCGCGATGACCCCGAGGACGCGGCCGTCGCGCCGTACGGGGATGGACTCGACCCGTACCGGCACCTCCTCACGCCACTCCGGGTCGCCCTCCCGGACGATCCGCCCCTCGTCGAGCGCCGCGTCCAGCAGCGGCCGGCGGCCACGCGGGACGAGATGGCCGACCATGTCGTCCTGGTAGGAGGTGGGTCCGGTGTTGGGCCGCATCTGGGCGACGGACACATAGCGGGTGCCGTCTCGGGTGGGGACCCAGAGCACGAGATCCGCGAAGGAGAGGTCGGAGAGCAGCTGCCACTCCGAGACCAGCAGATGGAGCCATTCGAGGTCGGACTCGCTGAGGGCGGTGTGCTGGCGTACGAGGTCGTTCATGGAGGGCACACAGGCGAGCGTACTCGCGGCGCGAACCCGGACGAACCGTGGTCTGTACTGGAGGGTTCGGGGGAAATAGGCTCGGTACACGCATGGACAGCCAGAATGGTCTAGTCCACAATGCTGTATGAGCCTCCGCCCTCCCCGCACAGGAGGGTGGACCGAGGTACCGGCGCTCTCTGCCCTGACTGCGACGGGACCTCTCCCAACGGCCACGCGGGACCGCACACCCGTCGGCCGTAGCAACTCCGGGCTGCGGTGCCGGACGGGTTGAGGGTCCCGTCGCGGCGCCGCGGCCCGCGGGTACAGGACCCCTCCGGGAGCGCGGTCAGCCGGTCTCCGGCGTCTTCGCCATCGTCCGCGGCGCGTCCGGATCCTGGCCCCTGGCGATGGCGACCTCATGGGCCAGCAGCTGGAGCGGCAGGATCTGCAGGATCGGCTGAAGCTCCTCGGGAACCCCGTCCGTCGGCAGTACGAACCCCGCGGACGCCGCATCGACCTCCGGCCGGGACCCCACGACGAACAGGTCGGCTCCCCGCGCCCGCAGCCGGGCGAGGACCGGCTGAAGGGCCTCACCGCCCTTGCCCTCGGGGACGATCGCGATCACCGGCGAGATGTTGTCGACCATCGCGAGCGGGCCGTGCAGCAGATCCGCGCCGGAGTAGGAGAGCGCGGGGATGTAGCAGGTCTCCATGACCTTGAGCGCCGCCTCCTTCGCCGTCGGATAGCCGTAGCCCCGGGAGATGATCACCATCCGCTCGGCGAAGCGGTAGCGCGAGGCGAGCGTCCGTACCTCGTCCGTGCGCGCCAGCACCCGGTCCGCGAGGTCCGGCAGACGGCGGGCCGCCGCGCCGTCACGGCCGCCGAGCGCCTCGGCGAAGAGATAGAGCGCGAGCAGTGAGGCGGTGTACGACTTGGTGGCGGGCAGCGCACGCTCCTCGCCCGCCAGGACGTCGAGATGGAACTCCGCCACGGCGGTCAGCGCGGAGTCGGGGTTGTTGGTCACCGCGAGCGTCGTCGCGCCGGCCTCCCGGGCGGCCCAGGTGGAGGCCACCAGGTCGGGCGAGCCGCCCCACTGGCTGACCCCGATGACCAGCACATCGGTGAGGTCGGGCTTCGCGCCGTACGCCGTCGTGGTGGACATGGAGGCCAGTCCGCAGGGCAGTCCGCACCGGATCTCCAGCAGATACTTCGCATAGAGCGCGGCGTGGTCGGACGTGCCCCGGGCGGTGAGCAGGACGAAGCGCGGCTCGCGCGCGGCGATGGCGGCCGCCACTTCGCGGATGCCGGGCGCGCCGTCCCGCAGGATCCGCCGCAGTACGGTCGGCTGCTCCGCGACCTCGGCGTACATGAGGGCGCCGGCCCGCTCGCACGACTCGCCCGACGACGCGGCAGACATGCTCGGTGCCCTCCAAAGTCGGTGGTGCCCCTCGGCCCTCCCAGTCGACCATGGCCCGCCGTGCCTCCGCCACCGGGCCGCCCCCGGATCGTTCCCCGCCCATTCCCCGCCCGTTTCCGGCCCTTTCCCACACGTTGGGGGACGATCCGGCCCCCTCTGATAGAATTGGTCTATACCACAAAAGTCTCATTTCCAGATTGGCAGGGTCCAGCGTGGAAGTTGTCATCGTCCAGAACGCCGCGGCAGGTGGCGAGCTCATCGCGGACAGCATCGCCGGCCTGCTGCGCCGCAAGCCCGACGCTCTGCTCGGTGTGGCCACCGGCTCGACCCCCCTGCCCATCTACCAGGCGCTGACGGCCAAGGTGCGCTCCGGCGAGGTGGACGCGTCGCGCGCGCGGATAGCCCAGCTGGACGAGTACGTGGGACTGCCGGCGGGCCACCCCGAGTCGTACCGTTCGGTGGTCCTGCGCGAGGTCGTCGAGCCGCTGGGGCTGAGCGAGAGCGCCTTCATGGGACCTGACGGCACCGCCGAGGACGTCCAGGCGGCGTGCGAGGCGTACGACCGTGCGCTGGCCGAGGCCGGCGGGGTGGACCTCCAGCTGCTCGGCATCGGTACGGACGGGCACATCGGCTTCAACGAGCCCTGCTCCTCGCTCGCCTCACGCACCCGCATCAAGACGCTGACCCGGCAGACCCGCGAGGACAACGCGCGCTTCTTCGACAGCCCGGAGGAGGTGCCGCACCACGTCATCACGCAGGGCATCGGCACCATCCTGGAGGCCCGCCATCTGGTGCTGCTCGCCACCGGCGAGGGCAAGGCGGAGGCGGTCGCACAGGCCGTAGAGGGCCCGGTCGCCGCGCTCGTACCGGCCTCCGCGCTCCAGCTCCACCCGCACGCGACGGTCGTGGTGGACGAGTCGGCGGCGTCCCGGCTGAAGCTCGCCGACTACTTCCGCGCCACGTTCGCGTCCAAGCCGGACTGGCAGGGCATCTGAGCCCCGGGGCACCCGCGCGAACACGACGGTGCCGGGCCGCCCCCCGCGAGGGGGTGACCCGGCACCGTCCGTTTCAGCGTGGCCCGGCACCGTCGTTTCGGCGGCTTTCCCGGGCGCTCACTTCCGGGCGGTCACTCCCGGCGGCCCGTGATGACCTCCGCGGCGGCCCGTCCGCAGACCCGCGCGGCGCCGTGGGTCGCGATGTGCAGCGCGCCCCTGGGCTCCGCCTCGTTCACGCCCATCTCCACCACGATCGTCTCCGGTCGGGCGGCCAGCACGGCGTCCAGCGCGTCGGACATCCAGCGGTGCCGGTGCGCGTCGCGCACGACGGCGACGATCGTACGGTCGCCCGCCGCGGCGAGCAGCTCGCCTGCCAGCGCGGCCGGGTCCGTGCCGGCAGCTTCGGCGCCGCTGTACGAGCCCGTCTCCGTACCGGGCAGCAGCCGCCCCAGCTCCGCCGCGACGCCCCACGGGGTCTCGTCCCCGACGGCGATGTTCGCGACGGGGGTGAACGCGGCGACATAGGGCGCTTCCGTGAGGGGCCCCGCGCTGCCGGTCACCCGCACGGCGCGACGGGCCGCGAGCAGGCCGATCTCGGTACGGGACTCGACACCGGTCCCCACGCCGGACGCGCTGCCCGGTGCGGTGCCGGGCGCGGTCCCCTCCTGCGCATCCGCGCCCGGCTCCGAAGCCCCCCTGACCCGCAGCGTCCAGTCGGCGAGTCCGCGCACCCGCGCGGCCGCGTCGGCCAGTCGCTCCTCGGGCAGTTCGCCGTTCCGTACCGCCGCCACCAGCGCGTCGCGCAGCCGCAGCACGGTCTCCTCGTCCGCCAGGCCGCCGCCGACGCAGATGGCGTCGGCGCCCGCGGCGATCGCGAGGACGGAGCCACGCTCGATCCCGTATGTCGAGACGATGGCCTGCATCTCTATGCCATCGGTGACGATCGGGCCCTGGAAGCCCAGCTCCTCACGGAGCAGACCGATGAGGATCTGCGGGCTGAGGGTCGCCGGGTGGTCCGGATCGAGCGCGGGAAGCAGGATATGCGCGCTCATGACCGATTTGGAACCCGCCGCGATGGCCGCGCGGAAGGGCAGCAGGTCGCGGGCGTGCACGGTGGCCAAGTCCACGTCGATACGGGGCATCGCGTGGTGCGAGTCGACGGAGGTGTCGCCATGGCCGGGGAAGTGCTTGGTGCAGGCGGCGACCCCGGCGCTCTGGAGACCTTCCACATACGCGGCGGTGTGCCGGGCCACCAGTGCCGTGTCGGCGCCGAAGGAGCGTACGCCGATGACGGGGTTGTCCTGGTTGGAGTTCACATCGGCCGAGGGGGCCCAGTTGAGGTTGACCCCGCACTCGGCGAGCCGCCGGCCCAGCTCACGCGCGACGGCCCGGGTGAGGTCCACGTCGTCGACGGCGCCCAGGGCGTAGTTGCCGGGGAAGGAGGAGCCGTGCCTGACCTCCAGCCGGGTGACGTCGCCGCCCTCCTCGTCGATCGCGACGAGGACGTCGTCCCGTTCCGCCCGCAGCCGCTCGGTGAGCGCGGCGAGCTGCTCGGGGGAGGCGATGTTGCGGCCGAAGAGCCCGACGGAGGAAAGGCCCTCACCGAGGCGGCGCAGCAGCCAGTCGGGGGCGGTGGTGCCGAGGAATCCTGGCTGGAGCACGGCGAGTGCGTCGCGGGTGAGGGTGTCCGTACTGCTTACGAGCGTCGTCATCAGAGGCCCTAACCCTTCACTGCGCCTGAGGTGAGGCCGGTTGCCATGTACTTCTGTACCAGGAGGAAGAAGGCCACGACCGGGATGGCGATCAGGGTCGATGCGGCCATCAGGGCTCCGTAGTCGATACCGCGCGAGGTGGTGAAGTTCATCAGCCACACGTTCAGCGTGTACTTGTCGTTGTCCTGAAGGACGACGTAGGCGAGGAGGTACTCGTTCCACGCCGTGATCAGGGAGAAGATCGCCGCCGCCGCGAGACCGGGGGCGAGCAGCGGGAAGGTCACCCGCCAGAAGGCTCCCATCCGGCTACAGCCGTCCACCATCGCGGACTCCTCCAGCTCCGGCGGGATGTTGACGATGAAGCCGCGGATCATCCAGGTCGCGAAGGGCAGCGTCGAGACCAGATAGATGACGATGACGCCCCAGTACTCGTTCAGCCCGCCCAGGTCGTTGAGCTGGATGTAGATGGGGATCAGCATCGCGGTCGGCGGCAGCAGCTGCACGACGAGCAGCACGATCATGAAGAACTTGCGGCCGGCGAAGCGGAAGCGGCCGATGGCGAAGGCGGCGATGGTGGCGAGCAGCATGCCGCCGATGACCGCGACACCGCAGATGATCAGGCTGGACTGGATGGCCGTGCCGAAGTTCGGCTGGTCGATGGCCCGCTGGAAGTTGTCCCAGGAGATCGACGAGGGCCAGAGGGTCTGGTCGTAACTGCGGATCTCGTGGTTCGGCCGCAGGGCGCTGATGATCAGCCAGTACACCGGGAAGGCCATGAGGACGAACACGGCCAGGCCCACGATGTTGTAGACGAGCCGGTTCTTCTTGCGGTCCTGGCGCAGGACCTGCCGGCCGCCCGGCCCGGTGTCCCGGTCGGTGTCCGGGCGGCGGGCCCCGGTGGTGGCGGTGGAGGCGCTCATTCGACCTCTCCGATCTTGAGCAGCTGACGCAGGTAGTACACGGCGACACCGGAGAGCAGCAGGACCGTGATGAGGGAGATGGCCGCACCCTGGCTGAACGAGTTGGACTCGAAGGCCTTCTCGAACGAGTAGATCCCGAGGACCGAGTACTCCGGCTCCGGCTTGTTGCCGCGGATCAGGAAGATCTGGCCGAAGATATTGAAGTCCCACAGGACGGACAGGGTGGCCACCATCTGGAACACCGGCTTGATGACCGGCCAGGTGACAAAGCGGAAGACCCCGGCGACGCCCGCGCCGTCGAGTGCCGCGGCCTCCTCCAGCTCCCGGGGGACCTGGGTGAGCGCCGCGTAGAGCGTGACGGCGACGAAGGGAATGGCGCCCCAGACGACGACGGCTCCGATGATGAGGAAGCCCTGCTTGGGGTCGAGGAACCAGTTGTGGCCCTGGGCGTCGATCCCGAGGTACTTGGTCAGCACCATGTTCAGGACGCCGTAGTCGGAGTCGGCGAACCAGCGGAAGATGGAGGTCGCCACCAGCAGCGGCATCGACCAGGCGGCCACCAGCGCGCCGGTGAGCAGCAGCCGTACCCAGGTGTCCATGCGCTGCATCAGCATGGAGATGCCGAGCCCGATCCCCATCGTGGCCACCACACAGGCGACCATGAAGATGATGGTCCGCCAGACGACGGCCCAGAACTCGCCGTCGCCGAGGATGTTGGTGAACTGCTCGAAGCCCACCCAGGGTGCGGCCTCCCCGGTCCACAGCTCACGGCGGCCGACGTCCTGGAAGGACATGAGGATCGTCTTGATGAGCGGCCAGACGAAGACGGCGGCGATCGCGACGAACGCGGGGGCTATCAGGAGGTACGGCAGCAGCGCGCCGGCCTTGCGCCGCTTACGGGGCCCGCCCGCTGGCGGCTGGGAGCCGGATCTCTCGGGGACGCGTGCGACGGCTACCGGAGGGTCGGCTGCTTTCATGTCGGCGGCACTCACTGTGCTGGCCTTCCGTTCGGACCTGGTACCGGAGTACGGGGGGCGGCGGAGCCCTCGCGGGCCCGCCACCCCCCGTAGGCGATCAACAGAGTCGGAGACAAAGGAGTCGGAGACTCAGAGGCTCGTCGGACTCAGGACTCTTCGTTGATCAGCTGGTTGATCTCCGCGTCGGCGGCCTTCGTGGCGTCGGCGACCGACTTGCCCTTGATGATGTCGAGCAGCATCACCTCAAGGGTTTCCTTCTTCTCGATGGCCGTCCAGCCGGGGGCGATCGGGGTGAACCAGGCGTCCGGGACGGCGTTGGCGATCGGCGCGGTCTCCGGCTTCGCCTTCAGCGGCTCCAGCTGCTTGGTGTTGTTGGGCAGGATGTTCTTGGAGGCGAGGACCTCCTGCGACTTGGCGCTGGTGAAGGCCGCGATCCACTCCTCGCCGAGGTCCTGGACCTTGGACTTGGAGATGGTGGCGAGGTCGGAGCCACCGATGAAGGACGGCAGGGCCTTGCCGTCGGGGCCGGGCATACCGGCAGTGAGGATCTTGTCCTTCAGCTTCGGGTTGCCGTTCGCGGCCGAGTCGACGACGCTGCCGGCCTCCCAGCCGTTGCCGTAGAGAAGCGCGGTCTTCTCGTTGGCCATGACGTTGGCGTGGTCCGCCTCGTCCTTGGTCTTGTCGCCGTGGTTGTACTTGTTCACCAGGTCGACGAAGTGCTGGATGCCCTTCTGGGCCTCGGGGGTGGAAAGGGTGGCCTTCCACTCCTTCGCGCCCTCGTCGTACTCGGCTATCTGGCCGCCGTACGCCGCTACGTAGGACATGGCCGCGTACCAGTAGCGGCCCGGCAGGTAGAGCGGCGAGAACGCCTTGTCCTTGCCGTACTTGGCGCCGACCTTGTCGAGCGCCGTGGCGAGCTCGGCCTCGGTGGTGGGCAGCTGGGAGGAGCCGGTGCCGGCCTTGAACATGTCCTTGTTGTAAATGGCCACACGCGCACCGGCGTAGTAGGGCACGCAGTACTGCTTGCCCTCGAAGGAGCAGGTGTCCTTCAGACCCTTGATCCAGGTGTCCGAGTTCTCGTACTTCTTGGGGTCGATCTCGCCGAGCGCACCGTTGAGGATGTACGTCATGGTCTCGGTGTTGCCGAGCTCGACGACATCGGGGTACTTGTCGCCGGCCAGCGCCGCGTCGAGCTTCTTGGCCTTGTCCGCCCACTGCTGGTACTGGACCTTGACCGTCACATTCGGATACTTCGTCTTGAACTGCGCGTTGACATCCTTGACCAGCTCCGGCCAGGTGCTCTGCGCGTCCGACATGAGCCAGACGGTCAGCGTCTCCTTACGGTCCTTGGGATCCTTGGACGCCGAGCCTTCATCCGAACCACACGCGGCAATACCGACCATCATGCCCGCGACGCCGACCGTCGCGATGAGCTTGCGCTTCACGCCACCCTCCTCAGGGATGCCTGCAACCCCTGCCCACCGCGAAGACCGCGAAGACTTACGACGAGTACTGCTGGGGCTGGGACCTGGTCTTTAATGGTTTAGACCAGTACGGGGAGCTTGGCCTAGACCTTTAGGGGTGTCAAGGGTGTATAAGAAGGGCAGTCGTGTCCGTTATCGGACCGACACCTGAGGCAGGGCGACGACCCGTGGCCGGACCGTGCCACCATGTGAGCCGCGACAGACGGAGGAGCCGGTGACGGCAGCAGCACAGGACTCGGGAAGGCAGACCATGGCCACGGACGGGGGCGGAACGGAGACCGAGAGCGGCCCCGCCACCCGTACCGCACGCGTACCCAAGTACTACCGGTTGAAGCGGCACTTGCTCGATATGACGGAGACGCTGCCGCCGGGTACGCCGGTGCCTCCCGAGCGCACGCTCGCCGCCGAGTTCGACACCTCACGCACCACCGTGCGCCAGGCGCTCCAGGAGCTGGTGGTCGAGGGCCGGCTCGAACGCATCCAGGGCAAGGGCACGTTCGTCGCCAAGCCCAAGGTCTCGCAGGCGCTCCAGCTCACCTCGTACACCGAGGACATGCGGGCCCAGGGCCTGGAGCCCACCTCGCAGCTGCTGGACATCGGGTATGTCACCGCCGACGACACCCTGGCCGGGCTGCTGGACATCACCACCGGCGGGCGCGTGCTGCGGATCGAGCGGCTGCGGCTGGCCAGCGGCGAGCCGATGGCCATCGAGACCACACACCTTTCGGCCAAGCGCTTCCCCGCGCTGCGCCGCTCGCTCGTCAAGTACACGTCGCTCTATACGGCGTTGGCGGAGGTGTACGACGTACGGCTGGCGGAGGCCGAGGAGACCATCGAGACCTCGCTCGCCACCCCGCGGGAGGCCGGGCTACTCGGTACGGATGTCGGGCTGCCGATGCTGATGCTCTCGCGGCACTCGCTGGACGCGGCCGGTGAGCCGGTGGAGTGGGTGCGGTCCGTCTACCGCGGCGACCGCTACAAGTTCGTGGCCAGACTGAGGCGCCCGGCCCACTGAGCCCCGCTGCCGACCACCGCTGACAACCACCGCTGCCGACAACCGCTGCCGACAACCCTCCGCGCACCCCTGTTCGCATACCGTTGACGTAACGACATTCGGACAGGGGCTTACGCTGACCAGCGCCTTCGCTTAGATTTCCTGCTCATTACCACAGGCGATCAACGAGGGAACGGAGCCGCGGTGCCCGAAGTTCCGGAAGAGAATCCGCCCCCCACAGTCACCCCCGCGCGGGTGATCATCGCTCTCTGTCTCGTCGCGCCCTTCGTGGCGCTGCTCTGGGTCGGGTCCTACGCGAAGCTCGAACCGACGTTCATCGGTATCCCCTTCTTCTACTGGTACCAGATGCTCTGGGTCCCGGTCTCGGCGGTGCTCACGATGACCGCCTACCAGCTGTGGAAGCGTGACCAGCGCTCCCGCAAGGGAGGTGCGTCGAAGTGAAGGACGGCGTGAACGGCGTAGCACTCGCCGTCTTCATCTTCTTCTTCGTGGCCGTCACGGTCATGGGGTTCCTGGCGGCCCGCTGGCGCAAGGCCGCCAATGAGAACAGCCTCGACGAATGGGGCCTGGGCGGCCGGTCGTTCGGCACCTGGGTCACCTGGTTCCTGCTCGGCGGCGACCTCTATACGGCGTACACCTTCGTGGCCGTACCCGCGGCGATCTACGCGGCGGGCGCGGCCGGCTTCTTCGCCGTGCCCTACACGATCCTGGTCTACCCGCTGATCTTCACCTTCCTGCCCCGCCTCTGGTCGGTGTCGCACAAGCACGGCTACGTCACCACCTCGGACTTCGTACGGGGCCGGTTCGGGTCGAAGGGGCTGTCGCTGGCGGTCGCCCTCACCGGCATCCTCGCGACCATGCCGTACATCGCGCTTCAGCTCGTCGGCATCCAGGCCGTGCTGGACGTGATGGGCGTCGGCGGCGGCGAGAACACCCACTGGTTCATCAAGGACCTGCCGCTGCTGATCGCCTTCGGTGTGCTCGCCGCGTACACCTACTCGTCGGGGCTGCGGGCGCCCGCGCTGATCGCCTTCGTCAAGGACACCCTGATCTACATAGTGATCGTCGTGGCGATCATCTACATCCCCATCAAACTGGGCGGGTTCGACGACATCTTCGCCAAGGCGGGCGACGCCTTCGCGCAGACCAACCCGGCGACCGGCCAGCCACGCGGCGCCCTCGCGCCGGGCGACGCCGGGCATTGGGGCTATGCCACGCTGGCGCTCGGTTCGGCGCTCGCGCTCTTCATGTATCCGCACTCCATCACGGCGACGCTCTCCAGCCGCAGCCGTGAGGTGATCCGGCGCAACACCACGATCCTGCCGCTCTACTCACTGATGCTGGGCCTGCTGGCGCTGCTCGGCTTCATGGCGATCGCCGCCGGGGTCAAGGTGGACAACGGACAGCTGGCGATCCCGCAGCTCTTCGAGACGATGTTCCCCGACTGGTTCGCGGGGGTGGCCTTCGCGGCCATCGGCATCGGCGCGCTGGTGCCCGCCGCGATCATGTCGATCGCCGCGGCGAATCTCTTCACCCGCAATATCTACAAGGACTTCATCAGGCCGGACGCGACCCCCGAGCAGGAGACCAAGGTCTCGAAGCTGGTCTCGCTGCTGGTGAAGGTGGGCGCGCTGGTCTTCGTGCTGACCATGGACAAGACGGTCGCGATCAACTTCCAGTTGCTCGGCGGGATCTGGATCCTCCAGACGATGCCCGCGCTGGTCGGCGGCCTGTTCACCCGCTGGTTCCACCGCTGGGCGCTGCTCGCGGGCTGGGCGGTCGGCATGATCTACGGCACGGCCGCGGCGTACGGCGTGGCCAGCCCGACCCAGGCGCACTTCGGCGGCTCCTCCAAGGAGATCCCCGGGCTGGGTGAGATCGGCTACATCGGCCTCACCGCGTTCGTGCTCAATCTGGTGGTGACGGTGGCGCTCACCTTCGTCCTGCGCGCGGCCAAGGCGCCGGAGGGCACGGACGAGACGAGCCCGTCCGACTACACGGCGGACGCGGGCGATCCTGGCGTGAAGGTCGACCTCCCGGCCGCGACCTCGGGCGGCTCCGGAGGCCACTGACCGGTCACCGCCCGGCTCCACGGGCCGCCGGATCCCCGGGAATCACGGGGATCCGGCGGCCTTTTCGCTGTCCGCGCGGGCCCGAACGGAATGACGCACGACACAACATCTGGGGGGTGGTTCCCGAGCCAGCCCCCACATGTATGCTCGACCTCGCTGTCGACGCAGGGGAATCCGGTGCGAATCCGGAACTGTCCCGCAACGGTGTGATGTGGTGTGCTTTGCCATACCCACGAGTCCGAACACCTGCCGGCGGTGCGTCCGGTTCGACCGAATCGGACGCCGAGACGTCCGGGCCTCGTGGATGGGCCGGTGGGCGCCGTACGCCGTGCCGCCCGGATCCGGGCCGTACGCTCCGTACCGCGAGAAACAGCCCGCTCCCCTCCCGACGGTCCAGAGCCGAGCGAGGGAGAGCACCACGTGACCATCGCGCCAGCCGATCCGGCTTCAGGCATCTCCGAGGCCGCCGCACGGGCGGCCGACGGACCAGGGACCGCACTGCTGCGGACCCTGACCGACCTGACCGCCGATCTGCCCGACGCCGACCCCGGCAGAGTCGCCGCCGCAGCCCTGCGCGGCCGTAACGCCCGGTCGGACGAGGCCGAGCTGCGCGAGCTCGCCACCGAGGCGGCCGCGGGGCTCATCTCCGAGGACCCCGCCTACTCCCGGCTCGCGGCCAGGCTGCTGACCCGCACCATCGCCGACGAGGCCGCAGGCCAGGGCGCCGTGGCGTTCTCCGCGTCCATCGCCGTCGGCCACCGCGAGGGCCTGATCGCGGACCGTACGGCCGGCCTCGTCTCGCTGCACGCCGGCTTCCTCGACGCGCTCATCGACCAGGAAGCCGACGACCGCTTCGGCTACTTCGGGCTGCGGACCCTCTACAGCCGCTATCTGCTCCGCCATCCGATCACCCGCCGGGTCATCGAGACCCCACAGCACTTCATGCTGCGCGTGGCCGCCGGACTCGCCGAGGACCAGAGCGTCCGCGCGCTCGACGAGGTCGCCGCGCTCTACCGGCTGATGAGCCGGCTGGACTATCTCCCCTCCTCCCCCACCCTCTTCAACTCCGGTACGCGCCACCCGCAGATGTCCTCCTGCTATCTGCTGGACTCCCCGCTGGACGAGCTGGACTCGATCTACGACCGGTACCACCAGGTGGCGCGGCTCTCGAAGCACGCGGGCGGCATCGGCCTCTCGTACTCCCGTATCCGATCGCGCGGTTCGCTGATCCGGGGCACCAACGGGCACTCCAACGGCATCGTCCCGTTCCTGCGCACCCTCGACTCCTCGGTCGCGGCCGTCAACCAGGGCGGCCGGCGCAAGGGCGCGGCCTGCGTCTACCTGGAGACCTGGCACGCGGATCTGGAAGAGTTCCTGGAGTTGCGCGACAACACCGGCGAGGACGCGCGCCGTACGCACAATCTGAATCTCGCGCACTGGATCCCGGACGAGTTCATGCGCCGGGTCGAGTCGGACGGCGACTGGTCCCTGTTCTCCCCCGTCGACGTGCCGGAACTGGTCGACCTGTGGGGCGACGCGTTCGACGCGCGGTACCGCGAGGCGGAGGCCGCAGGACTGGCGCGCAAGACGATCCCGGCCCGCGAGCTCTACGGCCGGATGATGCGTACCCTCGCCCAGACCGGCAACGGCTGGATGACCTTCAAGGACGCCTCGAACCGCACGGCGAACCAGACCGCCGAGCCCGGCCGCGTCGTCCACTCGTCCAATCTCTGCACGGAGATCCTGGAGGTGACGGACGACGGGGAGACCGCCGTCTGCAACCTCGGCTCCATCAACCTCGGTTCGTTCGTACTGGCCTCGGGCGACCTCGACTGGGAGCGGCTGGACGAGACCGTCCGCACGGCCGTGACCTTCCTCGACCGGGTCGTGGACATCAACTTCTACCCGACCGAGCAGGCAGGCGCCTCCAACGCGAAGTGGCGCCCGGTGGGCCTGGGCGCGATGGGCCTCCAGGACGTCTTCTTCAAGAAGCGGCTGCCCTTCGACTCCGCCGAGGCCAGGGCCCTTTCCACGAAGATCGCCGAGCGGATCATGCTCGCCGCGTACGAGGCGTCCTGCGCGCTCGCCGAGCGCAACGGCCCGCTCCCCGCCTGGTCCGAGACGCGCGCCGCGCGCGGGGTGCTGCACCCCGACCACTACGACGTGGAGCTGAACTGGCCGGAGCGCTGGGACGCGCTGCGCGCCCGGATCGCCACGAGCGGCATGCGGAACTCCCTGCTCCTCGCGATCGCCCCGACAGCGACGATCGCCTCGATCGCGGGCGTCTACGAGTGCATCGAGCCGCAGGTCTCCAACCTGTTCAAGCGCGAGACGCTCTCCGGGGAATTCCTCCAGGTCAACTCGTACCTGGTGGACGAGTTGAAGCGGCTCGGCGTCTGGGACGCGCAGACCCGCGAGGCGCTGCGCGAGTCGAGCGGCTCGGTGGCGGGCTTCGGCTGGATCCCGGCGGAGGTGCGTGAGCTGTTCCGTACGGCGTGGGAGATCCCGCAGCGCGGCCTGATCGACATGGCGAGCGCGCGTACGCCGTTCCTGGACCAGAGCCAGTCGCTGAACCTGTTCCTGGAGACGCCGACCATCGGAAAGCTCAGCTCGATGTACGCGTACGCCTGGAAGAAGGGCCTGAAGACGACGTACTACCTGCGCTCGCGCCCGGCGACACGGATCGCGCGGGCGGCGCGGGCGACCGTGCCCGTACCCGCGCAGATGACGCCCGACGAGGACGCCATCGCCTGCTCCCTGGAAAACCCCGAGTCCTGTGAGGCATGCCAGTAATGACCACTTCGGACAAGAATCTCCTGGACCCGGGCTTCGAGCTGACGCTGCGGCCCATGCGCTACCCGGACTTCTACGAGCGCTACCGCGACGCGATCAAGAACACCTGGACGGTGGAGGAGGTCGACCTGCACTCCGACGTCGCCGACCTCGCCAAGCTCTCCCCCGGCGAACAGCACATGATCGGCCGGCTGGTCGCGTTCTTCGCGACGGGCGACTCGATCGTGTCGAACAACCTCGTGCTCACGCTCTACAAGCACATCAACTCCCCCGAGGCGCGGCTCTATCTCTCGCGCCAGCTCTTCGAGGAGGCCGTACACGTCCAGTTCTATCTGACACTGCTGGACACGTATCTGCCCGATCCGGAGGACCGCGCGGCGGCCTTCGACGCGGTGGAGGAGATCCCGTCGATCCGTGAGAAGGCCCAGTTCTGCTTCAAGTGGATGGACTCGGTCGAGACCATCGACCGCCTGGAGTCGAAGGCGGACCGCCGCCGCTTCCTGCTGAATCTGATCTGCTTCGCGGCCTGTATCGAGGGACTGTTCTTCTACGGCGCTTTCGCGTACGTCTACTGGTTCCGCTCGCGCGGTCTGCTGCACGGCCTGGCCACCGGCACCAACTGGGTGTTCCGTGACGAGACGATGCATATGAACTTCGCGTTCGAGGTCGTGGACACGGTCCGCAAGGAGGAGCCCGACCTCTTCGACGACGCCCTCGAACAGCAGGTCACGGACATGCTGAAGGAGGCCGTCGACGCGGAACTGCAATTCGGCCGGGACCTGTGCGGCGACGGTCTGCCGGGGATGAACACCGAGTCGATGCGCGAGTACCTGGAGTGCGTCGCGGACCAGCGCCTCCAGCGGCTGGGCTTCCCGGCGGTCTACGGCTCCCAGAACCCGTTCTCGTTCATGGAACTCCAGGGCGTCCAGGAGCTGACGAACTTCTTCGAGCGCCGCCCGTCGGCGTATCAGGTCGCGGTCGAGGGCACGGTCGGGTTCGACGACGACTTCTAGACCCGCCGGTGGTCCACCTCGGCCCAGACGGTCTTGGTCGTATAGGCATCACGCACGCTCCACCCCCACCGGTCGGCATACGCGGCGACGAGCAGCAGCCCGCGCCCGTGCGTCGCGTCCGGTGGGGGTGGCGGCGAAATGCCCGGGGCACGGGGGAGCCGGTCGGGCCGGGTGTCGAGGACCTCGACCCGGACGACGGCGGACGAGAGAGCCAACCGCACCTCGAAATCCCGCCCGGGGGTACGGCCATGCGTCACGGCGTTCGCGGCCAACTCCGCGACGACGGCGACGACCACGGCGGCGGTGGGCGTCGTACGCGGAATCCCCCACTCGTCCAACTGCTGCGCGGCGAGCAACCGCGCGAGACGGGCACCGCGATGGCTGGAACTGAGCCTGATCCGGGACGGCGGATACAGGGGCGAAAGCGGCGGAGGAGCGGCGAGTTGGGCGGGGGCGGCCGGCTCCGTCGGTGCGATGAGGGAGGCAATTTCCGACTTCATAGAGTAACGGTCCCGTTACGCGGATAGCCTGACCAGGGCGGACGGGCGTACCTGTACGGCGTGTACGGGGCGGCTGCGTTTTTGTACGGGTCACGCGCGGTGACCGGCGCTCCACGACGCGCGTTCGCACATGAACCACATTCGCATATCGGCGCGTTGGGGCGTGAGGCGTATGGGAACCAGCCGACAGAAGAAGCAGCGAGCCCAGGACGACGACCGGCCGGGCGTGTGGGTCGCCTACGGGAAGCTGGTCAAGCTCTGGCGTAACAAGTCCGGCCTGACACAGCAGGAACTCGCCGATGCGGTGGGCTACTCATGCGATCAGCTCGCCTCGATCGAGCAGGGCCGAAGGCCGGCGAAGTCCGCGTTCACGGACGCGGCGGAGGTGGTCCTGAAGGCGGGCGGGACGCTGGAGGTGCTTCAGGAGGACGTCGACTTGGCGAAACTTCCGGCGTTCTTCTACGACTTCGCGAAGATCGAGACGGAGGCGGCCAGCAGGTTCTCCTTCGATGCGCTGGTGATCCCGGGACTGCTCCAGACGCCGGAGTACGCGGAGGCGTTGATCTCGGAACACTGTCCACCGCTCAGCGACGAGATCATCGAGCAGCATGTGGAAGCCAGGCTCAGCAGGCAGAAGTTGCTGACGCGGACGCCCATGGTGGAGACGTGCTTCATCATCGGTGAAGCGGCCCTGAGGAACACGGTGGGCAGTGCTGACGTGATGCGGTCACAGCTTCAACGCCTGCTGAAACAGGGGCAGATGCGCAATGTCGAGATCCAAGTCATGCCCTCGGACTGCGGCTTCCACCCGGGCCTCAACGGACCTATGGTGATTCTGGAGACCCTGGAACACCGCCGGGTCGGCTACATCGAGTCCCAGGATGTGGGACTGGTGATCACCGATGCCGCGACTGTGAGTGCCTTCGGCCTCCGCTATGGCAAGCTGCGGACGCAGGCGCTGAACGTGGAAGAGTCTGCGGATTTGATCGAGATTCTGGCAGGAGCATTGTGAGTACTGAGCTGGCATGGTTCAAGAGCAGCTACAGCGGCTCGGGCGGCGGCGACTGCGTAGAAGTAGCCATCGCCCCCACCACCGTCCACATCCGCGACTCGAAGAACACCAAGGGCCCCATACTCCACATCCCCGCCGCCCCCTGGACCGCCTTCACCGCGTTCGCCGGCACCCAGTCGACCACCCCGGCCTGAGATCGGCCCACCCGCCCACGAGTCGGGCCTCTGCCTTCTCCGGGAACTCATCGCCGGCCCTCAAGCGAGATCGTCGAGGGCCGACCTGATCACGGCAAGGACCCGGTCCAACTGGCCTCTCATCGCGTTCGGGCCACCAAAGTTGGTGTACAGAGCCTGCTCCACCAGCAGAACGTTGAAGGCGCGGTCGCCTCGGTAGGGGTACTGCTGACGCTCCAGTCGCTTCGCCACCGCGGACTCGGTGTCCTCCGGGATCTCTGGGAAACCTTCGACTCTTGCCACTGCGTGGCGGCGGCGAATGCCCGGCCGCTCGCGAAGCCGCCGTCCTTGCGCAGTCCTCGCAACCGGGCACCCAGCGCCTCACGGAGCTTCTGTGCTTCGTTGTTCACCGATGGGTCAGGGCCGGTAATCGACGTGTGGGATGGCAGCGGCCCAGAGCCGATTCCTCACCCGGACACACTCCGCCACGGTCTCGGGGTCCTCGATCAGTTCAGAGCCGAGTACTCGGCCCTCGCTGTCGAAGTGGCCGACGGCCAAAAGCTGGTCGTCGAAGAGCCACCAGTCATTGCCCGCCACCGGCAAGGTGATGCCTTCGGGCAGTTGATGCCGAGGCAACCACCGAATGTCCTCCCCGGCCTCCAGGTTCAGCCGGGTGAGCGAGTGCTCCCATCCGACGTACCGAGAGTGCGGTTCGGAGACGACTCGAACCCTGCGGACCGTCCTGCCTTCCGCGATGGCGCGCTTCATGAGCGCCATCCAGGGGTCGAGCCAGCGAAAATCGTCCGGCTCCCCCCTCTGCCACCGGGCGTAGGGCGTGTCCTCGACGGGCGAGCCGTAGTCGTCTCTCAGTTCCAGATGGAAGGCATCGTGTGTGAAGCTGTCGAAGAGTTCATCGCGCTGGGCGCTGGTGATCAGATCCACCGTTCTCCTCCAGCAGGGCCATGATCGCGGACTTGGGAACCTCGACGCAGGTCTCGTAGTCGGGCATCCGCATCTGACTCAGAGCCTCGGCATCACACATCTGCGGCCCCTGGACGATGCACGTTCCCTGTTCGGTCACGAGCATGATCGGGTCCGTGAAAACCCTGATCCCGCCGATGGGCCCTCCGTCCTTGACGAGGTGCTCGAAGAGCTCAGTGGGCACCTCCACTACGGAGTGGCCCTCGGGTACTTCGAGTTGAACGAGAAGATCTTGCGCATAGACCCTCCAGCCCTGAACAACGTAGCTGTCCCGGTCACTTGCGTACAGCGTGGGGCTGTCCCCGGGCGTGGAGTTCTTACCGAGAAACCGTAACCTCATGGCCGTTCTCCCGTCCGCCAACTTGCTTGAGATTGTGCGGTGTTTCGATCGTCAGGCATGCGTTTGGCATCGTCAAAGCGCCTGCCGCAAACTCGCGCAATCTCCTTGGGGACCAATCGAGTCGCGCCCTACGGTCCTGTCATGGGGCAGCCGCCCCGTAACCCGCGCCACCGGTCCGGAGTTCCGGACCGGTGGCCCAAGGAAGGAGAAACTCCATGGGCGTTGCCGACGCCGAGAACGTCGAGACGTACGAAACACGCACACCCGATCCCGAGGGGTGGCGCGGCGTACCGTTCCGGCATCCCGCGAACAGGACGGCCGACGACGACGGCAAGCACGACGGCGGCCCCATGCCGCCCGAGGCCCCGCGGGCTCCTCAGCCTCAGGGAGGGGGCGGCGGCGGGGACAGCGGGAAGCAGTCCGGCTGACCCGCCCCGGCCGCACCGGTCAGGCGGCGGAGCGCTCGTCGGGGAGACGGCGGCGCAGGCGGGACTCTTCGACGGCGGGTGACTTGTAAGCCATGTCGAGCGCTCCGACATCCATGCCGGGGGCGCGCTCGAACAACGCCCGGGGCCCCATACTCCACATCCCCGCCGCCCCCTGGACCGCCTTCACCGCGTTCGCCGGCACCCAGCTGACCACCCCGGCCTGAGATCGGCCCACCCTTCGGCTCACTCCATCTGCAAGACTCTGCAAGCTCGTTGAGGACGGCCCTGCGGAAGCCATACCGTCGATGGCCTCGCCCACATGAAGTGA
Source organism: Streptomyces sp. NPDC094034 (assembly GCF_040303865.1). Lineage (NCBI taxonomy): Bacteria > Bacillati > Actinomycetota > Actinomycetes > Kitasatosporales > Streptomycetaceae > Streptomyces > Streptomyces sp. NPDC094034. Next base: position 35,069 of record NZ_JBEOUD010000005.1, read on the forward strand.
GGTCACCATGGATTTACGGTTCATCGGGATCGACCCCAACACCAATGGCGGCAACTGCCCAGCAGTGTGGATCGACGATGCCGCACGGGAGATCCTCGTCCAGGGGTTGAAGCCGGACAAGGAGACCCAGGCGCGCTGTGGGGAGAACAGTCCCATGCCTGACACCGAGGGAATCGTCCGGCTGCCGTTCCGCATGATCGAGATCATCAGGAGGGCGTGCGATGAGGCCGAAGGTTCCTAGCTTCGAGGAACTCCTCAGCTCCGCAGAGCACACCGCCGTCCACCTTGAGATGCGGGACACCTACGCCGTCGCCGAGGAGCGCGAGGACGTGGCCCGCTGGTCCGGCGGGCAGTGGACAGTGGAGGACGGGCGGCGTTCGCTCGCCGGGTGGCTGGCACTGGTTTCCACGACTGCGGCCCGTGGGGTGGTGCTCCGCAGAGCGCGCATCGTGTCCGAGCCGGTAGCGGATTACATCCGGTTCGAGCATTTCACCACGCCTCTGAACATCGAGGCCGGGGAACAGGTCCGCTGGCTGCCTCGCCGTCAGGCTTTGGGTATCGCCTTGCCCGCCAACGACTTCTGGCTCATCGACGGCAGGCTCGTGCGCTTCAACCACTTCTCCGGCGTCGGCGAGGCCGCAGAACCCGAGATGTCCGACGATCCGGCCGTGGCCGGCTTGTGCGCTTCGGCCTTCGAAGCGGTGTGGGAAAAGGCTGTCCCGCACGACGAGTACAAGATCTGACCGATGCAGGAAGTGCCCGTACGCCACACCCCCGTGTCTCACTCACCGTCTTCGAGTGTTCAGGAAGCACGCAAGGCCCTGGCCACCCATCTCGGGGAGCTACGTCGGACCGCCGGGCTGACAGGGCGCCAACTGGCACTCCTCTGCGGGTGGAACCCTTCCAAGACATCGAGGATCGAGAACGCCCGTACTCGGCCGTCCGACGACGACATCCGGGCCTGGTGTCGAACGTGCGAGGCCGAGGACCAAGCACCGGACCTCATCGCGGCCTTGCACACCGCGGACTCGATGTACAAGGAGTGGCGGCATCTTCAACGTACCGGCCTGAGGCGAAACCAGACCTCGGCTGTTCCGCTCTACCAGCGCACCCGGCACATGCGCGTCTACTGCTCGAATGTCATCCCGGGCCTTTTGCAGACCCGGCGTTACGCGGAAGCCCTGTTGGGCACGATCGCCGAATTCGAGCGGGCCGTGAACGACGCTCCCGCCGCCGCCGCGGCGCGCGTCGAGCGATCGCGAGTCCTCTATGACAGAACGAAACGATTCGCCCTGCTCGTCGAAGAGGACGTGCTGTATTTCCCCCTGGGCGACGCCGAAACGATGTCCGAACAGCTCGATTTCCTGCTGAGCGTCATGCCGCTTGCGTCGGTCTCGCTCGGAGTCATTCCGCGCACTGCCCCCCGGCAGATGTGGACGCTTGAGGGTTTCCTCGCCTTCGATGACTCACAGGTGCAGGTGGAGACCTTGTCAGCCAATATCACCATCACTCGCCCGAGCGAGATCACCCTCTACCTGCGGGCGTTCGAGCGCCTCTCGGAGATGGCCGTATACGGAGCGCAGGCACGCCGCCTGATCCAGACTGCGGCTACCACCCGCAGATAGGGCGCATGCAATCCTCCCATACCGCGACTTGTCGGACCCATCGACCACTTGGAAAACGAAGAGCCATGCCGACTGTCGAGTACGAAACGAAATTCGAGGACCTGGTGGCAGCCAAGCGGATCGCCGATTCGATGTATGTCCAGTGGAAGCGTCGACACCGAGCCGGAATGCGCAGAGCCCAGGCCGATCTTCTGCCGTTGTACGAGCGGACGCGGGCCTTTCGAATGTACTGTTCGAATGTCATCCCGGGCCTCTTGCAGACGCCACCGTACGCGGCGGCCCTGATGACGATGATCACGAAATTCCAGGGCACGCCCGACGATCTGGCCGAGGCCGTGGCCTCGCGCATAGAGCGATCTCGCGTGCTCCATCAGGGAGAACACACCTTCGCGATCCTCCTGGAGGAGGCGGTGCTGCGGTACCGCCTGGGGAACGCCGAGGTGATGGCCGGGCAGCTCGCCCATCTGCTCTCGGTCCTGTCACTGCCTTCTGTGTCCTTGGGGGTCATTCCCGCGGCGGCGGAACGCACGATGTGGCCTCTGGAGGCGTTCTACGTGTTTGACGGCGAGTTGGTTGCCGTCGAGACGCTGACCGCCGAGGTCAATGTCACCGCCCCCGGCGAGGCCCGCGACTACGTGAAGGCATTCGGTGAATTGACCGGTTCAGCCGTCTTCGGCGCTGCCGCGCGCACGCTCATCACCGATGCCATGAGTGAATTTCGCCGCTGAGTCAGGGGCTGTACTCGACGTGCGGCGCATCGACCGCCCGGCACGTATTCGGGGCCGTCGGAGCGAATGCGCAAACTCGCGCAATCTCCTTGGGGGCCAGTCGAGCCGCGCCCTACGGTCCTGCCATGGGGCAGCCGCCCCGTCGCCGACGACGGCAAGCACGACGGCGGCCCCATGCCGCCCGAGGCCCCGCGGGCTCCTCAGCCTCAGGGAGGGGGCGGCGGCGGGGACAGCGGGAAGCAGTCCGGCTGACCCGCCCCGGCCGCTCCGGTCAGGCGGCGGAGCGCTCGTCGGGGAGGCGGCGGCGCAGGCGGGACTCGTCGACGGCGGGTGACTTGTAAGCCATGTCGAGCGCTCCGACATCCATGCCGGGAGGCGCGATGGCGTCGATTCGGTCGAGGATCTCGTCGTTCAGTGTGACCTCCGCGCCCGCGAGGAGGTCATCGAGGTGGTCCATGGTGCGCGGGCCGATGATCGCGGAGGTGACGCCGGGGTGGGCGATGACGAAGGCCGTCGCCATGTGCGTCAGTGGCATCCCTGCCTCTTCGGCGACGGGAATGAGCTGTTCGACCGCGTCGAGCCGCCGCTCGTCGCTCATGTGCTTGAAGCCGAAGGCGGCGCGGTGGGTGTCGGGCTGCCGGCCCTTGCGGTAGCGGCCGGTGAGCAGACCGCCCGCGAGGGGGCTCCAGACCAGGGTGCCCATGCCGTACCGCTCGCAGACGGGCAGCACCTCGCGCTCGATGCCGCGGTTGAGGATGGAGTACGGCGGCTGCTCGGTGCGGAACCGCTCCAGGCCCCGGCGCTCGGAGACCCACTGCGCCTCGATGATGTCGGAGGCGGGAAACGTGGAGGCGCCGATGGTCCGCACCTTCCCGGCGCGCACGAGGTCGGTGAGTGCCGAGAGTGTCTCCTCCACGTCCGTGTCCGGCGCGGGCCTGTGGATCTGGAACAGATCGACGTGGTCGGTCCCCAGGCGGCGCAGGGAGTCTTCCAGCGCGCGGATCACCCAGCGCCGCGAGTTGCCCTGCTGGTTGGGGTCGTCGCCCATCGGGAGGTGGGCCTTGGTGGCCAGTACGACGTTGTCCCGGCGGCCCTTGAGAGCCTTCCCGACGATCTCCTCGGACTCGCCGCGTGAGTAGGCGTCGGCGGTGTCGATGAAGTTGATGCCCGCGTCCAGCGCCTTGTGGATGATCCGGGCGGAGTCCTCGTGGTCGGGGTTGCCCATGGCGCCGAACATCATGGCGCCGAGGCAGTATGGGCTGACCTTGATACCGGTGCGGCCCAGTGTGCGGTACTTCATGGATCTCCTTGTGCGTTGGCCGACGCCCCACGCGGGGCGCTACGCTGACCAAGCGGAACAGCGTTCGACTTAGACAATACGGAACAGTGTTCCGTTTAGCAAGGGGAAGCACCGTGAGCGAGGACACGACTGGGGAGGCCGGCACCGGCGCGGCGGAGCGACAGCCCCCCAAGCGCATACGGGCCGACGCGCGGCGCAGCACCGACGCCCTGCTCACCGCCGCCGCGGAGGTCTTCATGACCTCGGGAGTGGACGCGCCCGTACGTGAGATCACCACGAAGGCGGGAGTGGGAGCGGGCACCCTCTACCGCCACTTCCCACAACGCTCGGACCTCATCGCCGCGGTCTTCCGCCACGAGGTCGACGCCTGCGCCGACGCCGCGTCATCCCTCGCGGCGCGACACGCGCCGGTCGAAGCGCTCGCCGGATGGTTGCAGCGCTTCGCGGTCTTCATCGGCACGAAACGCGGGCTCAGCGCCGCCCTGCACTCGGGGGACCCGGCGTACGACACCTTGCCCGGCTACTTCCAGCAGCGCTTCGTGCCCGTCCTCGGCGCGCTCCTCGACACCGCGGCGAGAGCGGGCGAGATCCGCTCCGACGCCGATCCCGAGGATCTGCTGCGCGCCACAGCCAATATGACCCTTCCCGCCCAGGACGACCACGGCCATACGGGACGGATGGTCGCGCTGCTCATCGACGGACTCCGCTACCGCGCCCACACCCCGGAGGCCCGCTGACGAGCGCATAGGGTTTCGCCCCATGGGATCTCTCGCGCGTACGCGCTGGGTGGCGAGTGGGGCGGCGCTGGTGACCGTGGGGGCCGGGCTCGGCATCAGGAGTGTCGGGGCGGGGACCGGCGCGGTCGCCAAATACGGCGGGGACGCGCTTTACACCGTGCTCGTGTACACGCTGGTGGTGCTCGTCGCTCCCCGTGTGCGGCCCCTCGTCGCCGGGGGTGTCGCGCTCGGGTTCAGCTGGGCCGTGGAACTGCTCCAGCTCACCTCCGTGCCCGCCGAGCTGGCCGCGCGCAGTGTGCTCGCGCGGCTCGTGCTCGGCTCCACTTTCAACGCGCCTGACCTGCTGTGGTACGCGGTCGGTGCGCTCTGCGCTGGGCTCGGGCACGCGGGGATGACGCGGCGGGGCGCGAAGCGGTCTCCGGGCGCACCGGCTGCCCCGGCCGCCCCGGCCGCACCGAGCGCTCCGGGCGCTCCGGCCGCTCCGGGTATCCGGCGCGGCGCAACTGGCGGTCGATCGCCCGGTCCTTGAGGTGCCAGATCATCGGCGGCAGACCGAGCAGTACAAACAGGCCGATAAGGGCGATAACTGTCAGGAAGGTGTCCATGCCCCCACTGTCGCCGGTTTCCGGCACGGAAAGCAGTGGCAGGGCTGTCATCAACCATCGAATTACTGCCACACTTGATTCATGCTGAACAATGTGGCCGCCGTCCTGCTGGACGGAGTACATCCCTTTGAACTCGGCGTCCTCTGCGAGGTGTTCGGCCTCGACCGGAGCGACGAGGGTCTTCCCGTGCACGATTTCGCGGTGGTGTCGGCCGAGGGGCCCCAGCTGCGGACCCACGCGGGGTTCACGATCGGCACCCTGCACGGCATGGACCGGCTCGAAGAGGCCGATCTGATCGCCGTACCGGCCGGCGAGTCGTACATCGGCCGCGACTACCCGCCCGAACTGCTCGCCGCCCTGCGCCGGGCCGTGGACCGGGGCTCGCGGGTGCTGAGCGTGTGTTCCGGGGTCTTCGTGCTCGGCGCCGCCGGGCTGCTGGACGGGCGCCGGTGCGCCGGGCACTGGCGGCACGCGGCGGAGCTGGCCCGCACCTATCCGCGGGCCTTCGTCGAGCCGGATGTGCTGTACGTGGACGAGGGGCCGGTCATCACCTCGGCCGGTACCGCCGCCGGGATCGACGCCTGCCTCCATCTCGTGAGGACGGAGCACGGCCCCGAGATCGCCAACGCGATCGCGCGCCGCATGGTCGTACCGCCGCACCGCGACGGCGGCCAGGCCCAGTTCATCGAGCGCCCGCTGCCCCGCAGCCGCTGTGACACCGTCGGCGACGTCCTCGGCTGGATGGAACGGCATCTGGACCGCGAGATAACCGTCGAGCAGCTGGCAGAGCGTGCCCATATGTCACCGCGCACGTTCGCCCGCCGTTTCCAGCAGGAGACGGGGACGACCCCGTACCGCTGGCTGCTGCGTCAGCGGGTGCTGCTGGCACAGGAGTTGCTGGAAGCGACGGACGAGACGGTGGACAGCGTCGCCGGCCGGGCCGGGTTCGGGAACGCGGCCGGGCTGCGCCATCACTTCCTGCGGACGCTCGGGACGACCCCGAACGCGTACCGCCGTACGTTCCGGGGCCCCTCGCACGCGGCGTGAGGCCCCGGAACACGACGCGCGCTCACACGACGCGCGCTCACACGATGGTCCGCTCTGACAGATCCGTCGGATTCGTCAGATCCCGCAAGTCGGCGCCGACCAGTAGCGGCTCGGCCGGTGATCGACATGCGCGTGGTCGTCGTGACCCGGGTAGCCCGGGCCGAGGATCCCGTTGAAGCCGTGGTTACGGGCCGCCTGCGCCAGCGTGCAGAGCGAGTGCGGACCGGCGCCGATGTCGGCCGCGTCCCCGTACAGATGGCGGCTGCTCGCCGCCCCGCCGACCGCGTTGTTGCACGCCTGTGAGCGGAAGCCGCTGGTGACCCGGAGCGGCTGGTCGCCCAGCGCGTGGCGCATCGCCTCCAGCTTCCACATCGTGCGCAGGGCATTGGACTTGGCGGTGGCCGCGTCCACCGCACCGCCCGCCCATGTGCTGTTGCAGTTGTTCAGCTCGGCGTAGGTGAAGTGGATCGGGGTGCAGTCGTCGTCCTGGAGCGCGTAAAGCTTGCTGAAGGTCGCGGGTCCCGCGACCCCGTCGGCCGCCAGCCCGTACGCGGACTGGAAGCGCTTCACCGCGGCGGTGGTCGCCGGGCCGTACGCGCCGTCGATGGCGAGCACGGCGCCGGTGCCCGGATAGCCGGCCACCCGGATCTGGAGCTGGGTGACATCGGCGCCCGAGGCGCCCTGGGAAAGGGTGCGGGACCACGTGTAGCAGCCGTCGGCGTGTGCCGTACCGGCCGTGGCGAGCGCCCCCGCCCATGCGAAGGACATGGCCATGACAAGGCTGAGCAACAGTCGGGCGGTGCGTCTGAGCATCGGATCTCCCTTTACCGGGGCTGGGTTGTACGCAGAGATTGGCGTACGGGTCGACGCGCGTCAACCAGTCCCCTGCGCGGTGAAACGGAAACGAAAGAGAGCCGATCCGGATCTGGAGATTCCATGAACGAACCAACCGCGACCGCCCGAGGCGCTCCAGCAGGTGGGCCGGAGCGCCCTCAGGAACGGATCCGCTTCTTCAGGAAGGGTTGGGAACGGTCTCGTAGCGCGGCGTGTTCTCCGCCATCTGCCGGAGCGCGTCCTTGCGGTCGCGCTTCGAGAGACGGTCGATGTACAGATACCCGTACAGGTGGTCCGTCTCGTGCTGGAGGCAGCGGGCGAAGTAGCCCGTGCCGCGCACCCTGACGGGCTTGCCCTGAGCGTCCTGACCACGCACCACCGCGTAGTCGGGGCGCGGCAGCGAGGCGTACGCCGTCGGTACGGAGAGGCAGCCCTCGTTGGAGTCGTCGAGATTGCGCTCGGCGGGCGGCAGTTCCTCCAGCACCGGGTTGCAGATGGCGCCGACGTGCCGTACGCCGTCGTCGTCCGGGCAGTCGTAGACGAAGACCTTCAGGTCCACACCGATCTGGTTGGCGGCCAGGCCCACGCCCTCGGCGGTGTGCTGGCTGGCGAACATGTCGTCGATCAGCGCGGCCAGCTCGTCACCGAACTCCGTGACGTCCTTGCACTCCTTGTGGAGCACCGGGTTCCCGACGACGGTGATCGGGCGGGACGTCCCGCGCTCGCGGTGCGCCAGCTCGCGCGCCTCGGCGTCCTCCGTGTCCACGACGAACCCGTCCCCCGGCTCCGCCACCGGGGTCCCGCTGTCGATCCGCTGGTCCGTCTCCTGCTGCGCCATGTCCGCAGTACGCCTTCCTCGGTACCCGATGCTGCCTGCACGATCCGTGCGATGTGCCCGTACAGCCTAAGGGCAGGCCTCGGGGGGTCTCAGCATGTTCTCGGCAGACGCACGCGCGGATCTCCCGCCACCGACGGTGTCCGGCAGGTGTCCCGGGAGGGACGAGGGCGTAACCGTCAGCAGACCTCTTCGAGATCGCGCCACTCGCGGGTGTCCGGGCTGTCCGCGACCCAGCCGTCCAGCAGGCCCCGCACCAGCGCCGCCGGGGCCGCGATCCCGCACTCGCGCTCGGGGGCCCACAGATCGCCGGCCGTACGGTGGCCGAGCGGCCCCGGATGGCCCGGCTCGCTGTGGTCGTGCGGATCGAGATGCTCGCCGTCGCCCTCGGCGCTCGGCATCCGGGACTCGGAGCAGGCCCGGCACAGGAGCCGTACGGACGACGACCAGTCCTCGGCGGCGAATCCCGCGTCCGCGGCCAGCCGCTCCAGGGCGTCCCTGTCCTCCTCGGTCGCCGCCTCAAGAAGCACCACCCAGGTGGGCACCGGCGAGGGGGCCCACAGCTCGATCTCGTCGAAGACCGGATAGGCGCGGGTGGTGCCGTCCGGGCTGGACGCCGTCGTACGCTCACCGTTCGGTACGCCGTCGTGCAGGACGACCTCGCCCCAGCGCCTGCCCGACGACGGCAGCGGGATCGAGAGCACTTCTATTCTGGCCGGGTCGAGTCGGCGGCCCCAGACCACCTCGGCCTCGCCCTCCGGCGAGAGCCTGACGGCGGCGCTGCCCAGCTCCATGCCGTCGGGCTCGCCATTGGCCTCGACGGTGTGCGGATTGCCGGGCACCCGCAGTCCGTACGCCTGCCAGGCGCGGCGGGCCAGCGGCCAGTCCTGGAGCGCGGTGGCGGCGATCCCGACGTTCCACCAGTCGGGCGCGCCGGTCTCCTTGTCCAGCAGCGCGACGGCGCGCAGCCCGGCGGCGCGCGCCTGCTCCCAGTCGTGCCGGAACTTGTGCAGCAGCGCCAGATTGAACCAGGACTCGGAGAGCCAGGGCTCCAGATCGGCGGCGCGCGTCAGCAGCGCCCCCGCGTCCTCGTACCGGCCGTCACCGATCAGCGTGAACGCGCGGTCGGTGGCCTGCCGCCACGAGGCGGAGGGCCGATGCCGTACCTTCCCGAAGATCCTCACGATTCCCGCCTGCCGGTCGTTCGGGTCAGTGCCCCCGGACACCACATCTTGCTCTTCTTCGCATCCAACCATGCTCGGTCGGACGCCCGCTCATTACCCATGGGTTACCCCGTGGGACCAGGGTCCCGACCGCCCTCGGGAGAGCACCCGCGCCAGGGATTCCACCACCTCGGGCTGGTAGTCGTACGCCGTCCCGAGCCGGAGCCGCTCCAGCGCGCTGAGCGGTCCACTCGCAGTGGCACATTCCCCTGTCAGATCGTCGTACGCATTGACGGCACGGACAATCCGGGCGGACATCGGCTGTTCCCGGTACGGATCCGCCTGCCGCTCCACCACCACGGCGACGGCGGCGGGCACTCCGGTCTGCCGGACCACGGCGCCGCCGAGCAGGGCGATCCGCCGCTGCTCGGCGACCGGCAGCAGGGCGGTGGCGCCGTCGGGCACCGGGTCGACGAGGGACAGCTGGCCGATGTCGTGCATCAGGGCGGCATACTCCAGAACGGTCAGTTCGGGACCGGAGAGCCCCAGCTCACGGCCGACGGCCAGGCTCAGCTCGGCGACCCTGCGGGCATGGCCCTGGGGGGTGTAGCCGGCGATCTCGGTGGCGCGGGCGAGGGAGGCGATCGTCTGCCGGTACGTCGTACGCACCGCGGCGTACCGCCGGAAGGACAGCTGGGTCAGCAGCAGCGGCACGGAGAACACCGGCAGCGCCCACAGCCCGGCGACGGTGACCCCGAGCGCGATCACCGCTCCGGTGGCACAGACGGCGGAGCCGATGTGCAGCAGCGCGCGCAGCTCGTCACGGAGCAGGGGCCCGAAAGGGTGGCGGGTGCGGGCCCGCAGGACGAGCGCGGCCAGTACGGCGTCGCAGAGCGCGGTGAGCACCAGCAGCAGGAGCAGGAGGATCGCGTAGCCGGGGCCCGCACCGAACCGTTCCCGCAGCTCGGCCGAGTCGTAGAGCGGCTGGAAGCAGCAGGCGGCGAAGCCGACGGCGAGAACGCGTCTCACCATGTGGTCGAGCGCGGGCCCGCGTCCCCGGGCGACATGCGGTACGGCCCCGACGAGCGCGGCGACGAGGACGACGGTGACGGTCTGGAGCACGCCATGGCCGACCGGCTGTCCGGCGTTCTCGCCGAGCAGCGCGTACGCGAGGGCGCCGGCGGCGGCGACCGGCGCGGGCTCCCGCTCACCGGGCAGCGCGCCCCAGCGGGCCAGCTCACCGACGGCGATGAGTACGCCGAAGGCCAGCGCGATCCCGGGGTCGGCGAGGCCGCGCGGGATCGTGGAGCCGAGCCCGGCGGCGGTCAGCAGCGCCGCCGCGCCGTACACCGCGACGACGGTGCGAGGGACGGGACGGCGCCGGGCGGCCGGCGACCCGACCGCGGCCGAGGTCATCTCCCGCCACTCCCGCCACTCCACCCGTTCCCGCCACTCCCCCGATTCCCGCCGCTCCACCCGTTCCCGCCGCTCCACCCGTTCCCGCCGCCGCCTCCTCCGCTCCGGCCCCTGCCCGCGGGGCGGCCTGCATGGGGCGCACGGCCGACACCGCTGGTCCTGGCAGGAGGGACGTTTCCGCGCCCGGCCGTGGCAGGCAGGGGAAGGGCGGCCGGGGCAGGGGGTGGCGCGGCCTCGTCCGCCGTCACCACCGTCTGCCAGCCGTGCCGGTCGAGCGCCCGCGCCAGGGCCCTTACCACCCGCGGATCGAACTGCGTCCCCGCGCACCGCTCCAGCTCCGCCAGCGCGGTGGGCACCGGGCGCCCTCGCCGGTACGAACGGGTCGAGGTCATCGCGTCGAAGGCGTCGGCCACGGCCACCACCCGGGCGAACTCGGGGATCCGCTGCCCGGCGAGTCCGTACGGATAGCCGGTGCCGTCGAGCCGTTCATGGTGGTGCAGGATCGCGGATCGCGCCTCGCCGAGGAATCCGATGCCGCGCACCATCTCGTGCCCGTACTCGGGGTGCAGTTCGATCACCCGGCGCTCCTCGGGTGTCAACGGGCCGTCCTTGCGCAGCACCCGGGTCGGGACGCCGAGTTTGCCGACGTCGTGCAGGATCCCGGCGAACCGGAGCACTTCGATCCGTTCTCTCTCCATGCCCATCTCATGGGCGATCATCACGGAGGCGTGCCCCACCCGCTCACTGTGTCCGCGGGTGTACCGGTCCTTGATGTCGACGGCCTGCACGAGCGCTCGGATGGTGGCCTGGTGGGCGGCGCGCTCGCGGTGATACTGGGCGAAGACCCAGCAGGAGATGTACATCGGCAGCAGGACGAAAAGCGCGGAGAGCGGCCCGAAGGGGCTGCGCCACAGGACGGCCATCATCAGCCCGGCGAGCCCGTGCGCGCCGAGCGGGGCGAGCGAGCGCCCCAGCAGCCCGCGCCAGGCGCCGCGCGGTGGCAGCCGCTCGGCGGTGACCAGGATGGCGCCGTCCAGCGCCGAGAGCACCAGGCAGAAGGCGAGAGCCGCGGCGCCCGTGGGCAGCAGCACATACGGGAAGTCGGGCGTCGTGAGTCCGTACCCCCCGCCGCCGAGCGCGACGGGACCGCCGAAGAGCAGCTGCGCACGGGCCGCTGCCCAGGTGGCGACGGTGAGCTGCGCCGCGCGCCAGATCCGCCGCGCGCCGCTGGGCCGCTGCTCGATCCGGCCGAGCAGCGCGCCCGGCACGGCGACCAGCGCGGCGGCGGCGGGCGGCAGCAGCAGCGCGGCGGCGAGCAGCACGGGAAAGAACGATCCGGCGACAACCGGTGCGGCACCGCTCACCGAGCGTCCCCGACCGCGGAACCGCGCGGGCAGTTCACAGCAGGCGTAGAGCGCCGCGAGCAGCGCCACCGCTCCCCAGGGGGTGTCCGGGCCCAGCGCGGGACGGACACAGAGGGCGGCGCAGAGCGCGACACCCAGAACGCAGACGCGCGCCGCCACCGGAATGGCCCTCACGGCGTATTCCCCCCTTCTCGGCCCGGCCCAAACAGACGGTCAGGCTAGCGAGTTGGAGGGCGACCATCCGGCGCTTGTCGCCGATTAGCACCTTCGGGTGACAGCGGTGATATACGCGGACATACGGTGGGTGCGTGGGCCAGAGTCATGCGCGGGGGTGCGCGCGTACGCGCGCATGCGTGAAGGCGTACCGCGCCCCGCGCGATACGCCCTCTCGTCTCTTGGACAGGGCCTGCGCCCTACTCCTTGGCCACGCCCGGGAGGTCCACTCGCGCCGCCGACACCTCATGCTCGGGCACGGCCTGTCCGGACCTGATCAGATCGATCCGTCCCATGACCTTGGCCCGTAGATCGGCCGGTACGTCGTCCTGCCCGCAGCACCGTTTGACCAGCTTCTTCACGGCCTGCTCAAGGCCGTACTTCTCCAGGCACGGGGAGCACTCCTCGAAATGCACCTCGAACTTGGTGCAGTCGCTGTCGGGCATCTCGTGGTCGAGGAACTCGTAGAGATGATCGAGGACCTCGGCGCAATCCGTCTCATGCGGCTCTCCGCAGCTCATGAGTCCGAACCTTTCCGATCGTCCAACGACTCTCCGACACCCGCCGGGACGAGCCCGCGCTCACGGGCGTAGTCCTCCAGCATGCCCCGCAGCTGGCGGCGGCCCCGGTGCAGTCGTGACATGACCGTACCGATAGGGGTTCCCATGATGTCCGCGATCTCCTTGTACGCAAAGCCCTCTACGTCGGCGAGATACACGGCGATACGGAACTCTTCGGGAATCGCCTGGAGCGCGGACTTCACGTCGGAGTCCGGAAGATGGTCGAGCGCCTGCGACTCGGCGGAGCGCAGACCGGTCGACATGTGCGACTCCGCGCGCGCCAGCTGCCAGTCCTCGATCTCCTCGGCGGCACTGCGCTGGGGCTCGCGCTGCTTCTTGCGGTACGAGTTGATGAATGTGTTCGTGAGGATGCGGTACATCCACGCCTTGAGGTTCGTTCCCTCGCGGAACTGGTGGAAGGAGCCGTACGCCTTGGCGTAGGTCTCCTGCACCAGGTCCTCGGCATCGGCCGGGTTGCGTGTCATGCGCAGGGCGGCCGAGTACATCTGGTCGAGGTAGCCCAGAGCGTCCCTCTCGAAACGGGCATTGCGCTCGGCGGTGGTCTCTTCGATGTGGCCGTCGTCGGTCGCTCCGTCGGTCCCAGTGACCGGACCCACCTCCTCCAACGATGTGGCGGGGCCGAATGCGGACCCACTCGAATCGGAGAATAGTCGACCTTGATGCGACGGGGCCTGCCGGTCCGCCCCGCCGGCCGCCAGAACGGAAGCGGTCTTGGCCGCGGAAAGCACCGTCCACTCCAGGTCAGTGGCGTCTGAGCGGCGCGGGCAGATGGTCGAACCCATACGACGGACTCCCTCTCGTGCTCTGTCTACCGATGTCCTCACAACAGCGAACTCGCGCCAGTCATTCCCCCGGAGGTTTCACCGGGTCCCGTCCGGCACGGCGAGCCAGGCGGCGACGCCCTCGGTGAGGATGTCCAGGGCCTCGTCCTGCGACAGGGGCGCCCGCTTGGGCACGGCGAACCCATGGTCGGCGCCCGGCACCTCCAGCAGCTCGTACGCGCCCCCCGGCGCGCCCCCGGGCAGCTCGGCGTACTCGGCGGGCTTGCCGAAGGGGTCGTTCCCGCCCTGGACGACCAGGGTGGGTACGCCCGAGCCCAGCAGCTCGGCGACGCGGGACTTCTCCGGCCTGCCCGGCGGGTGCAGCGGGAAGCTCAGGGCCAGTACGGCGTGCGCGCCCAGCTCACGCGCCGTACGGCAGGCCACGCGCGCCCCGGCGCTGCGCCCGCCCGCGACGACCGGCACGCCCGGCTTCTCCAGCGCGGGCCAGAGCGCGCGCCAGCCGGTGTCGAGGGTCTTCGGCGCGGGCGCCAGCTTCTTGCCCGCCACCCGCCAGGGCTGCTCCACCAGAGCGACGGTGACCCCGAGCGGAGGCAGCGCGGCGGCCAGGGCCCTCAGATCGCGCGCCTCGATCCCGCCACCGGCGCCATGGCCGAGGGCGAGGACGCGGCGGGGGCGCTTCGCGGCATGCCAGGTGATCCGGGCGTCCCCCGCGGGGGTCTCGACGGTCTGCTGGTCCGGCTCGGCTGTCGTGTCGCTTGTCACAGGGCCATCCTCCGTCACACAGCCACTTCGCCGCGCGAACGCCCGCGCGAACGGCGCCAGAGGCCGTCGTGTCAGAAGCACCAGAGGCCGTCGCGAGCGCCAGAGGCCGTCGTGTCAGAAGAGCGTGCTCTCCTCCGGCGCCGGCAGCTCCTCCAGCAGCTCGGGCCCGTTGTTACGGACATTGCTGACGGCCGTCGTGACCGGATACGCCCGCATCAGCCCGGCCGGCGGCGGGGCAAGCAGCTCCCGCAGCTCGTCGGGGTCCGTACGGGCCGGGTCCAGCCAGGCGTCCCAGCGGTCCGGCGTCAGCATCAGCGGCATCCGGGGATGGATCTCCGCCAGCGTTCCGGGGCCTTCGGCCGGAGCCACCGCCAGCGGGGTCGTCTCCGCCTCGGTGGTGATCACCGAGCAGGTCGCCCACCAGGCCGACGGATGATCGTCCGGCAGCGTGCGGTCCCGCCAGAACTCGTACAGTCCGGCCATCGCCATGACCGAGCCGTCGGCCGGGGTGACGAAGTACGGCTGCTTGCGTGGCCGCTTCTTCTTGCCCCGCTCCTCCAGCTGCCGCTCATCGGATCCGGTGACCCACTCGTAGTAGCCGTCGGCGGGGAGGATGCAGCGCCGTGCGACGAAGGGCCGCCGGAACGACGGCTTCTCGTGCACCGTCTCGGCGCGCGCGTTGATCATCCGCGCCCCGCCCTCGGGCGTCTTGGCCCAGGACGGTACGAGTCCCCACTTGAGTCTGCGCAGCTGACGGACAGGACCGGGGTCCGCCGCCTCCTTCACGGGGCGTTCCAGAACCGCGTAGACCTCTTTGGTCGGAGCCACGTTCCAGTCGGGCGCGAGGGTCTCCTCGGGCTCCCACTTCTCGATGCCGAAGACTCCCTGAAGGTCCTCGGGCCGACGGCTCGCCGCGTACCTGCCGCACATCTCAACCGCTCCTCTGGCCTGCGATGGCCGCCAGGTTACGCCGAACAGGGAGGGGTCCGTGGGGCCGTCCTGGACGGACCGTCCGCCACCTGGATCGAGGAGGGCCGCCGCGCCGTACGCCCGGAGCCACCGAGGCGGCCGACACAGGACCTAGATCCTTTCGGCCAGCAGATATATCGCTTGGAACTGGCGCTGGTCGGTGGGCCGGGGCTCGCGAACCAGCCGCGCCACCTCGGCCAGCCCGGACTCCCGCAGCATCGCGGCGAGATGATCGGGCGACCACCGATACGCCTGAGCGACTCGGTGGTCGAAGACCTGCGTCGGGTGAGACGGATGATCGGTGGCCGAGAAGCCGAGCAGAAGATGGCCGCCGGGTGCCAGCACGCGGTGGAACTCCGCCAGGATGACGGGAAGTTCGCGCGGCGGAGTGTGGATGAGGGACCAACGCGAGAGTACGCCGCCCAGCACGCCGTCGGCGATGTCGAGCGCGGCCATCGAGCCCACGTCGAACCGCAGGTCCTGATACGCCTGTCGAGCCAGCTCGATCATCTCCGAGGAGGCGTCGACGCCGAACGCCGCCAGCCCCAACTCGCCCAGATGGGCCGTGATATGGCCGGGCCCACAGCCCAGGTCCGCGACCTGACCGTTTCCATTCGCACGCACGAGTTCGGCGAAAGCGCTCAGGATCGCGCGGTCCAAGGGCATGTCACGCAGTTCGTCGCGGAACAGCTGTGCGTACAGGGCGGCGGCTTCGTCGTAGGCCTGGCGGGTGGCGCTGAGGGCATCGTGTTCGACCATGCCCGCGACAGTAGTTCCCGGCCCGGCGGCGTGCCCGGGAAATCCGTACCCAGGAAATCTCCGCCGACGAAGCCGCCCGTGCGGGACGACTCACAGGTCTCCGGCGGAACCGGCATGAGGGATGGCGGCGTTTTCGTACGTATGGCACGTCGGTGCCACACTGCCACGACACCGCCACGCCACCGCCACGATGCCACCGAGCTGAGGAGCCGCCCGAGCAATGGCCAGTTTCGACTCCGCCTCCATCGGCGATCTGTGGGATCGCGTCTTCGGTACCCAGCCCGCCCCCGACGACTGGCTGGTGGTCGTGACGGCGGTCGTCGCGCTCGCCGCGGTCGTACCGCGTCCACTGTGGCGGCTCTCCCGTAACGCGATAACCATCGCGCACGAGGGCGGCCACGGGCTGATAGCCCTGGTCACCGGACGTCGGCTCGACGGCATCCGGCTGCACTCGGACACCTCGGGCCTGACCGTCAGCCGGGGCAGGCCGACCGGCCCCGGCATGATCCTCACCGCGGCCGCGGGCTACACCGCCCCGCCCCTGCTGGGTCTCGGCGGCGCCTGGCTGCTCTCCGCGCACCACATCACCCTGCTGCTCTGGCTGGCGACGGCGCTGCTGCTCGCGATGCTGGTGATGATCCGCAACGCCTACGGCGCGCTCACGGTGATCGTCACCGGGGCGGCCTTCCTGCTCATCTCGGGGCTCACCGGTCCTGACGTCCAGTCGGCGTTCGCGTACACCGCCGTCTGGTTCCTGCTCCTCGGCGGCGTACGTCCCGCCTTCGAGCTCCAGGCGAAGCGCCGGTACGGCGACGCGGGGGACTCCGACGCGGACCAGCTGGGCCGGCTGACGCACGCGCCGCCCGCGATGTGGCTGTTCCTCTTCCACGCCGTCTCGCTCTGCTCCCTGGTCGGCGGCGGACGCTGGCTGTTGGGCCTCTGACACCGACGGGCACGGACAATTCGCCCGCTCATCCTCCAGCCCTCTTATCACCCTCTGATTACGCCCTGGTTTCTCCGTATTTGATCAGGATCGAGGTCCCTCAAGAACCACTAAAGTGTTGGCCATGACCGAAAGCTCCGTGCAGCCCGCCCTCTGGCCCGCCCCCTACGCAAACGGGGCCGTCGAAGCGACGGTCACCGTGCCCGGATCGAAATCGGTCACCAACCGCGGTCTGGTCCTCGCCGCGCTGGCCGCCGAGCCCGGCTGGCTGCGCCGCCCGCTGCGCTCCCGCGACACCCTGCTGATGGCCGACGCGCTGCGGGCCATGGGCGTCGGCATCGAGGAGACCGTCTCGTCGTCCAGCTCCGCCGCCGGGGCCATCCCGGGTCCGAGCGGCGAGGCATGGCGGGTGATCCCCTCGGGCCTGCACGGCCCGGCGTCCGTCGATGTCGGCAACGCCGGCACGGTCATGCGCTTCCTGCCGCCCGTCGCGACGCTCGCCGACGGCGCCGTCCGCTTCGACGGCGACCCGCGCTCCCATCAGCGTCCGCTGCACAGCGTCATCGACGCCCTGCGCGCGCTGGGCGCCCGTATCGACGACGACGGACGCGGCTCGCTGCCGCTGACCGTGCACGGCGGCGGCGCCCTGGAGGGCGGTGCGGTGGAGATCGACGCCTCCGCGTCCTCCCAGTTCGTCTCGGCGCTGCTGCTCTCCGGGGCGCGCTTCAACCAGGGCGTGGAGGTACGGCACGTGGGCTCCGTACTGCCCTCGCTGCCGCACATCAGGATGACGGTCGACATGCTGCGCGGCGCCGGCGCCCAGGTCGACGAGCCCGAGACCGGTGGTGAGCCGAATGTCTGGCGGGTCTCGGCCGGCGCGCTGCTCGGCCGCGATCTGACCGTGGAGCCCGATCTCTCCAACGCCCAGCCGTTCCTGGCCGCCGCGCTGGTCACCGGTGGCCGGGTCACCGTCCCCGACTGGCCCGAGCGAACCACTCAGCCGGGTGACGCGCTGCGCGAGATCTTCACCGAGATGGGCGGTTCCTGCGAGTTCGCCGAGACGGCCGAGGGCACCAGCCTGACCTTCACGGGCACCGGCCGGATCCATGGGGTCGAGCTGGATCTGAGCGAGGTCGGGGAGCTGACCCCCGGCATCGCCGCGGTCGCCGCGCTCGCCGACTCGCCCTCCACCCTGCGGGGCGTGGCCCATCTGCGGCTCCACGAGACGGACCGGCTGGCCGCTCTCACCAAGGAGATCAACGAGCTGGGCGGCGATGTCACCGAGACCGCCGACGGGCTGCACATCCGCCCGCGCCCGCTGCACGGCGGGGTGTTCCACACGTACGACGACCACCGCATGGCCACGGCGGGTTCGATCATCGGCCTCGCCGTCGAGGGCGTGGAGATCGAGAACGTCGGGACGACCGCCAAGACGCTGCCGGACTTCCCACGGATGTGGACGGACATGCTCGCGGGAGCGGGAGCCTGACGCGATGCGCCGCTACGGCAAGAACCCCGACGAGGACGACATCCGCCACCGCCCCAACCCCAAGGGCAACCGGCCGCGTACGAATATCCGGCCCAAGCACGAGGACGCGTCGGAGGGCATGGTCCTGACCGTCGACCGGGGCCGGCTGACCTGTCTCGTCGAGGATCGTGTCGTGCTGGCGATGAAGGCGCGCGAGCTGGGCCGCAAGGCCGCCGTGGTGGGTGACCAGGTCTTCCTGGTGGGCGATCTGTCGGGCAAGAAGGACACGCTGGCGCGCATCGTACGGATCGAGAAGCGCCGCTCGGTGCTGCGGCGTACGGCGGACGACGACGATCCGTACGAGCGGGTGGTCGTCGCCAACGCCGACCAACTGGCCGTGGTCACCGCGCTCGCCGACCCGGAGCCGCGCCCCCGGCTGATCGACCGCTGTCTGGTCGCGGCGTACGACGGCGGGCTCGAACCGCTGCTCGTGCTGACGAAGTCGGACCTGGCCCCACCGGACGAACTCCTGGAGACCTACCGGGCGCTGGGCATCCGCCATGTCGTCACGCGCCGCGACGAACTGGCGAGCGGCCACGCGGCGGACCTCGTACGCACCTACCTCGACGGCCGGGTCACCGCCTTCGTGGGCCACTCCGGCGTCGGCAAGACGACACTCGTCAACGCCCTGGTCCCGGAGGACCGTCAGCGGATCACGGGAAACGTCAACGCGGTCACCGGCCGCGGCCGGCACACCACCACCTCGGCGCTGGCGCTGCCGCTGGCGAAGGCCGACGGCTGGGTGATCGACACCCCCGGTATCCGGTCCTTCGGACTCCACCATGTCGATCCGTCCCGGGTCATCCTCGCCTTCCCCGATCTGGTGCCGGGTACGGAGGGCTGCCCCCGCGCGTGCAGCCACGACGAACCGGACTGCGCGCTGGACGCCTGGGTGGCCGAGGGCCACGCCGATCCGGCCCGCCTCTACTCGCTGCGTCGGCTTCTCGCCACGCGGGAGCGGCGCGAAGGTGACTGACTCGTACACGTTTGCCACTTGTCTGCTCCGGTAAGGGCATAATCACACCGGACATCGGGCGGTACCGGGCAGTCACCGACGCGGGAGGCTCTTACACAATGGCGTGGCTGCTGGTTGTGGTCGCCGGGATTCTGGAGACGGGCTTCGCCGTCTGTCTGAAGCTCTCGCACGGATTCACCAGGCTCTGGCCGACGATCGCGTTCGCGGCCTTCGCGCTCGGCAGCTTCGGTCTGCTGACACTCGCGCTGAAGAAGCTCGACGTCGGACCCGCGTACGCGGTGTGGACGGGCATCGGTGCGGCGGGCACGGCGATCTACGGGATGGTCTTCCTCGGCGACCTGGTGTCCGTACTGAAGCTTGTCTCGATCTCCCTGGTGATCATCGGCGTCATCGGGCTCCAGCTCTCGGGCTCGGCGCACTGAGCGGTGCGGTGACGACCGTACGGACCAGCGGCCCCACGGACTCGGCGCCGGGCGCGACGACATGCGCGAGCGCGAGCCGGACGGCCAGCTCACAGCGGTACAGCAACGCGTCACGGTCATGATCGCGCCGGTCGCGATCCCGAGGACCGGGAGGGCGGGAACCGGGATCGCGCGGACCGGAATCACGTACGTCCTGGCGCAGCGCCGCCGCCGATCTGTCCCGTACCAGCGCCACCAGATCCGCGGTTCCCGGCGGCCCCACGTCCGCGCGGCGCTGTGCCGGGACGGCGGACATGGCGGTGGCCGCCCGCGCGGGCGGCGGCGCCGGAAGCCACTCCCCCCAGCAGCCGGTGAGCAGCGCGCGCAGCAGCGGTCTGGCCCGTGCCTCGCCGACCGTCCACTCGGCGACCGCGACCAGCCGGTCCGCGGCGTCCGCCCGCTCGCCCAACAGCCGTTCCACACCGTGCAGATACCGGTCGGCCTCCCGCCGCGTCAGCGCGCGGGCGAGACCGTCCTTGCTGCCGAACTCGTTGTAGAGGGTCTGCCGGGACACCCCGGCGCCCGACGCCACATCGACCATTCTGATCGCGGACCAGGGCAGCTCGGCGAGCGCCGAGAGAGCGGATCTGAGCAGGGCTTCACGCGCTGTAGGCATCGTCGCCTCCGGGGCCGTGCGGCTCTGTGCACAGAGTTGACGGACCCTCGCGCACTGTCAAGGCCGCGGGGCGCCTTCTCGCCGACCGGACCCCGTGGCCAGGCATCCTTCACGGTGGATACTGTGATGACCATGCCCGATTACCACGATGATCTGCGTCTCGCCCATGTCCTCGCGGACGCCGCCGACGCCGCGACCATGGACCGGTTCAAGGCTCTGGACCTCAAGGTCGAGACCAAACCGGACATGACTCCGGTGAGTGAGGCGGACCGGGCGGCCGAGGAGCTGATCCGTGGCAATCTCCAGCGGGCGAGGCCGCGTGACGCGATCCTGGGCGAGGAGTACGGCGTCGAGGGCACGGGCCCGCGCCGCTGGGTCATCGACCCCATCGACGGCACCAAGAACTATGTCCGCGGGGTGCCCGTCTGGGCCACGCTGATCTCTCTGATGGTGGCCGCCGAAGGCGGTTACGAACCGGTCGTCGGTGTGGTGTCCGCGCCCGCGCTCGGCCGGCGCTGGTGGGCGGCGAAGGGCGGCGGCGCCTATACGGGCCGGAGCCTGTCCTCCGCGACGCGGCTGCGGGTCTCGGACGTCTCCCGTGTCCAGGACGCGTCGTTCGCGTACTCCTCGCTGACCGGCTGGGAGGAGCAGGGCCGGCTCGACGGCTTCCTCGACCTGACCCGCGCCTGCTGGCGCACTCGCGGCTATGGCGACTTCTGGCCGTACATGATGGTCGCCGAGGGCTCGGTGGACATCTGCGCGGAACCCGAGCTGTCCCTCTGGGACATGGCGGCGACGGCGATCGTCGTCGAGGAGGCGGGCGGCAGCTTCACCGGCCTCGACGGCCGCCCGGGCCCGCACAGCGGTAACGCGGCGGCCTCGAACGGAATCCTCCACGAAGAGCTGCTCGGCTATCTCAACCAGCGCTATTGATTTTTTCGCGCGCCCCGCGCTCTGCGCCGGGCGCCCCCTTGTTCACTCCGCGCAACAGTGTCACTCTAAGAGTCCCCCCACTTGTGAACTTGTGAACCGTTTCTCTAGGGTCGGCCCTCTGATCCGCTCGGTCCCCCATCGACCCCCGAGGGCCCCCGGAAACCGGTTCACCGAGGAGGTGACTCCATCCATGCTCGTCCGTGACGCGATGAGTTCGGTGGTCCTGACCATCGGGCCCACGCATACGCTCCGCCAGGCGGCCCGCCTGATGTCGGCACGCCGCGTCGGCGCCGCCGTCGTCCTCGATCCCGACCACTGCGGCATTGGAATCCTCACCGAGCGCGACATTCTGAACTCGCTCGGTGCGGGCGAGAGCCCCGATTCCGAGACCGCCTGCACCCACACCACGACGTCCGTCGTCTTCGCCTCGCCCGCCTGGACGCTGGAGGAGGCCGCGGCGGCCATGTCCAGCGGCGGGTTCCGCCATCTGATCGTGCTCGATGAGCACGAACCGGTCGGCATTGTCTCCGTACGCGACATCATCCGCTGCTGGGCTCCGGCCCGGCGGGAGACGGCGGTACTGGCCGGGGCCTGAGCCGCTCGAATTCCCGCGGCCCGCACAATCCCGCGGCCCGCAGACCCCGGGACGGCGTCAGGGGCCGAATCCCGAAGGACCCGGCCCCTGACGTCTCGGCGCGAGAGGCTGTCAGCCGCGAAGGGCCTGGACCGCGGCCTCCAGCCGCTTGCCGAAGTCACCGTCCGCCTGACGGAAGTTGTTCACCGCGCGCTCGGCGATGTCGTCGCGCGAGACCTTGGAGATGAACCCGGCGAGGTTGTCGATCAGCCGGCCCTTCTCGTCCTCGGACATCAGCCGGTACAGGTTGCCCGCCTGCACGAAGTCCGTGTCCTCGGCGTGGCTCGGGGCCTCGTGGTTGCCGGTGGGACCGGTGACCGCGACGGACTGCCACAGCGGCTTGTCCGTCTGGAACGGGCCGCCGAAGCTGTTCGGCTCGTAGTTCTTGGCGCCCTTGTGACGGCCGTCGTACAGGAAGCCGTCCCGGCTGTTCGTACGCGCCTCGGTGGCGTGCGGACGGTTCACCGGCAGGTGGTCGGCGTTGATGCCGACGCGGTAGCGGTGGGCGTCGCCGTACGCGAACAGCCGGCCCTGGAGCATCTTGTCCGGGGAGGGACCGATGCCCGGCACGAAGTGCGCCGGCGAGAAGATGGACTGCTCGACCTCCGCGAAGATGTTCTCCGGGTTGCGGTTGAGCTCCAGCTTGCCGATCTCGATCGGCGGGTAGTCCTCGTGCGGCCAGACCTTGGTCAGGTCGAACGGGTTGAAGCGGTACGTGGCCGCCTCGGCCGCCGGCATGACCTGGATCTGCACCGTCCAGGACGGGAAGTCACCGCGCTCGATGGCCTCGCGCAGATCGCGCTGGTGGCTGTCCGGGTCCTGGCCCGCCAGCACCGCGGCCTCTTCCGAGGTGAGGTTCTTGATGCCCTGGTCGGTCTTGAAGTGGTACTTGACCCAGAAGACCTCGCCGGCCTCGTTGTTCCACTGGTACGTGTGCGAGCCGTACCCGTTCATGTGACGGAGCGTGGCCGGGATACCGCGGTCACCGAACAGCCAGGTCACCTGGTGGGTGGACTCGGGCGACAGACCCCAGAAGTCCCAGACGTTGTCCGCCTCCTGCGAGCCGGTGTACGGGTCGCGCTTCTGGGTGTGGATGAAGTCGGGGAACTTGATGGCGTCCTTGATGAAGAACACCGGCGTGTTGTTGCCGACGAGGTCGTAATTGCCCTCTTCGGTGTAGAACTTGAGCGCGAAGCCGCGCGGATCGCGCACCGCGTCCGCCGAGCCGAGGTTGCCCGCGACGGTGGAGAAGCGCAGGAACGTCTCCGTCTGCTTGCCGACCTCGGAGAGGAACTTCGCCCGCGTCCACTCCGACACATCACGGGTCAGCGTGAACGTGCCGTACGCGCCGGCGCCGCGCGCGTGCACGATGCGCTCCGGGATGCGCTCACGGTTGAAGTGCGCGAGCTTCTCCAGCAGTGCCTGGTCCTGGACCAGAACGGGACCACCGACGCCCGCGGTCTCGCTGTTCTGGTTGTCGGCGACCGGAGCTCCGGCCTCCGTGGTGAGCGGTCCCTGCGTCACGTGCGCCTCCTGCGTCATTACTGCTCGGTCCTGGTCCCTTGGCGGGTGCCGATTCCGATCCTACGATGGACTTTGTCTAAGTCAAGCAGCCATCCAAAGTCACACACGTTCGGGACCTGGGCCCCTTCACTGTTAGGCTGGTGCCATGAGTGACCTGTTGGAACGACTTCGCGAACGCGGCTGGCGCATGACGGCCCAGCGGCGCGTCGTGGCCGAAGTCCTCGACGGGGAGCATGTGCATCTGACCGCCGACGAGGTGCACGCGCGCGCCGTCGCCAGACTTCCGGAGATCTCCCGGGCCACGGTGTACAACACCCTGGGCGAGATGGTGACGCTCGGTGAAGTGATCGAGGTGTCCACGGACCGCAGGGCCAAGCGGTACGACCCGAACGCGCACAGGCCGCACCACCACCTGGTGTGTGCGCAGTGCGGCGCCATACGCGATGTCCATCCGTCGGGCGATCCACTGGCCGATCTGCCGGACGGGGAGCGCTTCGGGTTCACGATCTCGGGTGTCGAAGTGACGTACCGAGGGACCTGCCCGAACTGCGCGGCCGCGTAACCACTTCGCGCGTCATCGCTACGAGGAAGGGCTTCGGGGGCCGTGGCTTTGGCGCATACACCGGAGGCTTTGACGCACACACCGGAGGCCCGGACCTCTTTCGAGATCCGGGCCTCCGGTTTCAGTAGCGGGGACAGGATTTGAACCTGCGACCTCTGGGTTATGAGCCCAGCGAGCTACCGAGCTGCTCCACCCCGCGTCGATGAACGCAACATTACGTCACGCCACCGACCAGAGCAAATCCCTTTCCGCGCGCCCCGCGCGGACGTACGCGGTGGGCCTCCGAGCTACGCGGTGAGCTCCTGGTGCAGCGCCTCGCGCAGCCGGGCCGCGCGCTCCGCGACCTCGGCCGGGCCCAGTTCGACGGCGCGGGCGCACCACCGCTGGCCCTCGGTCAGCTCGCCCCGGCGCGCGGCGAGCAGCGCCAGGCGCAGCGCGGCCCGGCCGTGCCCGGCCTGCGCGGCCCTCGTCCACCACAGCGCCGCCTCCCGCTCGCCGCCCTCGCGCGCGAGCAGCAGCCCGAGGTTGAAGGCTCCGTTACGGCTGCCCGCCTCCGCCGCCTCGCGGTACCAGCGCGCCGCGTCCGCGACGTCACCGCGCCCGGCGGCGAGCATGCCGACCCGTACCTGGGCGCGCCGGTGCCCCTGCTCGGCCGCGCGCTCGTACCACTGCTCACACTCGGTCTTCACGCCGTGCGGCTCACCGAGCGCGGGCGGTCCCGGCGGCGGGAGACGCGAGTCGAGGACCGTGGCCAGCCGGAAGGCCGCCTCGGCGCTGCCACCACCGGCGGCGCAGCGCAGATGGCGCTCGGCCGACCGCTCGTCGCCGTCCCTGAGGCAGGCGATTCCGACCTGGAGGGCCGCTTCCGTGTGCCCGGCCGCCGCCGCGCGCTCGTACCAGCGCAGGGCGGTACCGTCGTCGTCGCGTCCCGCGTAGAGGATGCCGAGATTGAACGCGGCGTCCACACTGCCCGCCTCGGCGGCCTTGGAGAACCAGGGCTCGGCGCCGGTCGGGTCGTCGGCCTGGAGCAGCAGCACGGCGAGGGCGTTGGCGGCCTCGCGGTGGCCCGCGTAGGCGGCCCGGCGGTACCACTGCTCGGCCTGGACGGTACGGTCCTGGGCGGCGCAGAGCAGCCCCAGGTTGTAGGCACCGTTGACATCGCCCGCGTCCATGGCGGCGCGGTACCAGCGCTCGGCCGTCTGCTGCTCGCCGCGCGCGGCATGCAGCGCGCCGAGGGCGTTGGCCGCGTTCCCGTCGCCCTCCTGCGCGGCGCGCAGCCACCAGACGGCGGCGCTCTCCTCGTCACCGGCGTCGCGCAGCAGGAAGCCGAGGGCACAGGCGGCCCGTACCTCGCCGTCCTTGGCGGAGGTCAGATACCAGCGGCCGGCCTCCTTGAGCTCCCCCCGCTTCTCCAGGATCGCGCCGAGATACAGCGCTGCCCGTCGGTGGCCACGGGCCGCGGCCTGCCGGTACCACTGCGCGGCCTCGCTGATCAGCGACGGTCCGCCGGGGGCTTCCTCGGCACCGCCCTTCTTGCTGCCACTGCCCTCTCCCCCGTCACCGCGCGGGATCGCGTCGGCGACCGGGCGCGGACGGCCACCCGCGGTCGGGGGGCCCGTACCACTGCGGTAGATCGCGTCGGCTCCCGGGCGCGCGGTCTCGCGCGCCCGTTCCTCCAGGGCGCGGGCGAGCCGGTAGGCCGCCTCCCGGTGCCCCTGCTCGGCGGCGGCGCGCAGCCAGCGCTCGGCCCCGACATCGCTGCGGTGCTCCAGCAGATCGGCGAGGGCGTACGCGCCCAGGGCGTGGCCCTGCTCCGCGGACTGGCGCAGCCAGTACTCGGCGGCGGGCTCGTCGCCCAGCTCGCGGTAGTGCCGTCCCAGCGCGTGGGCCGCGGCGGCCGATCCGGCGACCGCGGCGACCCGCCACCAGCCGGCCGCCTCGTCGAGATAACCGCGCTGGTGGAGCAGGACGCCGAGGTTGTTGGCGGCGGCGCGTTCGCCCGCGCCGGTCGCGGCACGCAGATACGGCTCGGCGGCGTCGAGATCACCGCGGCGCAGCAGCATCGCGCCGAGGACGCTCATCGACGCGATGTCGCCCGCGTCCGCGGCGCGCCGGTGGCGCTCCTCGGTCTCGGCGTCGGCGGCGCACTCGGCGGATCCCGCCGTGCCGCTCCCGGCCCGGACGTCATCCTCTACGTGCTGCCGCACATACCGCCCTGTCTCCAACAGAGTTGTCCTATCCCCCATATTTTCCATCGTCGCACCGCTGACCACCCGCGTACAGCCGGTATACAGCGGCCGGTGGTCACTTCAGCGTTTTGTCGACATGCCCACAGAGAGACAAGTCAAACACGCTTGCCGTCAACTCACAGGACCTGAGACACAGTTGGCACATGTGGCGCGGCGCGCATGGCGAGGGCCCGGATCCTGGTAAGGATCCGGGCCCTCGACTTCGCGTAGCGGGGACAGGATTTGAACCTGCGACCTCTGGGTTATGAGCCCAGCGAGCTACCGAGCTGCTCCACCCCGCGTCGTTGTGTCCCAACCGTACCACGGGGTGGAGTGCCGCCTGCTCAGCCGCTGTTGTCGCCGCCGGTCCCGCTGTCGCCGCCGTTTCCGCTGGTCGAGCCGGATCCGGTCTCCGCGTCCGCGGCCCGCTGGAGCGCGTCCTGAAGGTCCTTCTGGGCCTTGCCGTACGCCGTCCAGTCCTGCTTCGCCAGCGCCGCCTCACCGTCCTCGTACGCCTTCTGGGCGTCCGCGATGGCCTGTTGCAGCTTGTCGCCGGTGGCCGGCGGTTTGGTGGTCTCCCCCGGT
The DNA here is from genome assembly GCF_040303865.1 of Streptomyces sp. NPDC094034. Taxonomy (NCBI): domain Bacteria; kingdom Bacillati; phylum Actinomycetota; class Actinomycetes; order Kitasatosporales; family Streptomycetaceae; genus Streptomyces; species Streptomyces sp. NPDC094034. Next base: position 61,779 of record NZ_JBEOUD010000005.1, read on the forward strand.
GGCGGCGGGGTCGTGGGTGGCGTCGAACCCTCCGCCCCGAACACCGCGTTGAGCGCCTCGGGGAGGCTGTCCTTGAAGACGGGCTTGCCGCCGTACGAGACCGCCACCTTCTTCAGCAGCGGATAGTTCGCGCTGCCACCGCGCGCGTACACCGGCTCGATGTACAGGAAGCCCCCGTCGAGCGGCACCGTCAGGAGATTGCCGTACTCGATGTCCGAGTCCGTGCCTCTCAGGTTTCTGACGAACTCGGCGACTTCGGGCACACCGTTCAGCTCGCTCTGCACCTGTTGCGGGCCCTGCACGGTGGACGTGACTCTCAGGACTCTGATCTTGCCGAAGTCCGAACTGGTCGCATCGGCGTCCACCGCCATGAACGCACCCAGGTTGGGGCGTCCGTTGGGCGTGAAGGTGGTGGTCAGCGAGAACTTCTGCTCGTCCTGACCGGGCATCTTCAGGCTCAGGTAGTACGGCGGGACGGAGTTGCTGTCCTTGTTGGTCGGGTCGTCCGGCACCTGCCACGCGTCACTGCCGCTGTAGAACTGCGCGGGGTCCTCGACGTGATAGCGGGTGAGCAGCTCACGCTGCACCTTGAACATGTCCTGCGGGTAGCGCAGATGGGCAAGCAGGTCGGGCTTGATCGCGGACTTCGGCTGGACCGTGTCCGGGAACGCCTTCATCCAGGTCTTGAGCACCGGGTCCGCGGTGTCCCACTCGTACAGCTTGACCGTGCCGTCGTACGCGTCGACGGTGGCCTTCACCGAGTTCCGGATGTAGTTGACCTGGTTCTGCTGCGCCACGACCGCGCGCTGGCTGTCGGTCAGCGAGTCGGCCGTGGTGTCGCCGAGCGTCGTACGGGACGCGTACGGATAGCCGTTCGTCGTGGTGTACGCGTCGACGATCCACTGGATACGGCCGCCGACCACGGCGGGATAGGCGTCGCCGTCGATCGTCAGCCAGGGCGCGACGGCCTCGACGCGCTCCTTGGGCGTGCGGTTGTAGAGAATCCGCGAACCGTCGCCGATGGCGCCGGAGTAGACCATCTGGGGCTCGCTGAAGGCCACGGCGTACGCCGCGCGGTTCAGCGGGTTGGAGAGATCGACTCCGCTCTTGCCCTTGTAGCTCGTCGTCCGCTCGCCGTTCTTCTCGTAGTCCAGCTCCTTCTGGGGGCCGCCCACGATCGAGTACTGCTCGGTCTTCTCCCCGTAGTAGACGCGCTGTTCGTACGTGGGGAGCTGGCCGGTGGTCGGCAGGCCGGACTCGGTGAAGTCCGGGGCGCCGACGGTGCCGTTGTTCTCGTCCGTCACCGTGTTCGTACCCTTGGCGGCGATCACACCGTACCCATGCGTGTACGTGAAGTGATCGTTGATCCAGTTGCGCTTGGGGATACCGGTGATGTTCAGCTCGCGCAGACCGACGACCGTGTCCTGCGGCTTTCCGTCGGGGCCGGTGTACCGGTCGACGTCCAGCGTGGCGGGGAACTGGTAGTACTTGCGCTCCTGCTGGAGCTGCTGGAACGCGGGCGAGACCACATTGGGGTCGACCAGCCGGTAACTGGCTGCGGTGTCGGCCGCCTTGCGCTGCTCGGCCTTCTTGTCCGGGTCGCCCTTGCCGCCGTAGTTCTGCACATCGGCGTCGTCGATGCCGTACGCCTCACGCGTGGCGTCGATGTTCTTCTTGATGTACGGCGCTTCCTTGGCCTGCTCGTTCGGCTGGACCTGGAACTTCTGCACGATCGCCGGGTAGAGGCCGCCGATGAGGATCGCCGACAGCACCATCAGACCGAAGCCGATCACCGGCAGCTGCCACGTACGGCGCCAGAGCGTCGCGAAGAACAGCAGGGCACAGATGACGGCGATACAGAAGAGGATCGTCTTCGCCGGAAGGTAGGCGTTGGCGTCGACGTACCGCAGGCCCGTCCAGTTGCCCGCCGCCTTGAAGTCACTGGACTTCACGGCCAGCCCGTACCGGTCGAGCCAGTACGCCACGGCCTTCAGCGAGACGAAGACACCGAGCAGCACCGACAGATGGCCGGTGGCCGCGGCGGTGGCCCGCGCGCCGGGGCTGGTGATCCGCAGCCCGCCGTACAGGTAGTGGGTGAGCGCGGCGGCGATCAGCGACAGCACGGTCGCCGCGAAGCCGAAGGCCAGCATGAAGCGGTACCAGGGAAGATCGAACGCGTAGAACGACACGTCCATCTTGAACTGGGGATCCTTCTGGCCGAAGGCCACCCCGTTCACCCACATCAGCCACGTACGCCACTGCCCCGAGGCGGAGGCCCCGGAGATCAGCCCGACCAGCGCGGTGATCGCCAGCAGCACCCACTTCTTGTACGGGGCGATCCCCATCCGGTACCGGTCGAGGTTCTGCTGCTCCATCGACATCGCGCTCAGCGGCGGGCGCAGCCGGTGGGCAAGCCAGATGTTGAGTCCGACGGCGCCGGCCATCAGCAGCCCGAAGACCGCGAACAGACCGATCTTGGTCACGAGTGTGGTACTGAACACCGAGGAGTACTTCACCGAGCGGTACCAGAGCCAGTCGGTCCAGAACCCCGCGAACATGACGAAGAGCATGGCCAGTACGGCCAGCACGCCCAAGGTCATGAGCAGGGTCCGGACCCGCCGAGAGGGCCGGCCCACTCTCATCCGTGGCCCGGCTGGGCCTCCGCCGCGGTCCGGCATCTGGAAAGCCAACGTGCGCACCTCTAAGTTCGCGGTCGTGTGATTCAGCGTGTGAAAAGCGGGCCCCGCGATCGTAGAGCCCACTCATGCAACTTACTGAGGCTTTACCTAGTTCCCGCACCCGGGTCCGAAGGAGGCAGGATATTGACCATGTCCAACGTCTCTCCCTCAGGCACACCCATGGCCGCGAGCCCGCTGACCCGTGCGGTGCTCGAAATCGACGAGTACGCGTCCGGGCTCGGCTGGGACCAGCCGGCCAGGCTTTTCGCGCTCGTCGACACCGCGCGGCTGCGCGCCGACGAACCGGAGCTCGCGGCCCAGCTGGGTCTCGACGACGCCGGGTCGGTCGCGCCCCTCACCCCTGTCGAGCAGGACGAGATCCCGTCCGGCACCCCGCTGGACGAGTTCCTCGGCACCATCGCGTGGCCCGGGGCGGTGGCGGGTTGCGCGATGACGGTCGAGCGGCTGATGCTGCCGCCGTCCGCGGAGGCGTCCGTACCGGAAGGCCTCGACGAGGCCGGACTCGCCTCATGGGTCTCCGCCCACCCGGAACGTCAGGAGGTCCGGATGACGGTGGCAGTGCTGCGTGACGGCGCCAGGGAGTCGGCGCTGCGGCTGCGGGAGAAGGACTCCCCCAGCGAGGTCCTCACCGGCTCCGGTCTGGTTCCGGGGCTCGCCGAGGCGCTCTCCGCCACGTTCGAGTCGTAAGCCCGCCCCCCCTTCAGACACTCGTCTTCAGATACCCGTCAGGCACTCATCAGGCGCTCGTCCCCGGGGCACGGCCGGTCAGCTCGCCGAACAGCTCGGCAGGCCGGCCGTGTCCCCGGTGCGGATCTTGTCCAGGGACTTCGTGGCGTCCGCGATGTTCTTCACCCGGACCAGGGTGAGGCCGCTGGGGATGTCGGAGACCGCCGCGGCGCAGTTCTGGTCGGGTGTGAGGAAGTACTCGGCGCCCGCGGCACGCGCGCCGACGAGCTTCATCTCGATACCGCCGATCGGGCCGACCACGCCCTTGTCGTCGATCGTGCCCGTACCGGCGACGAATTTGCCGCCCGTCAGAGAACCGGGGGTGAGCTTGTCGACGAGGCCGAGGGAGAACATCAGCCCGGCGCTCGGACCGCCCACATCGGCCAGCTTGATGTCCATGGTGAACGGGAACGTGTGGTCGGTCCCGGCCTGGATGCCGACGATCGCCCGGTCGCCCTCCGGAGACTTCTCCGTGGTGACCGTGACCTTCTCGCCGCCTTCGGGCTCCTTGCCCGCCTTCTCCGCCGCCTTCGCCGCGTCGGCGGGAATGATGGTGAAGGAGACGTCCTCGCCGGGCTGGTGCTGGGTGACGAGCTTCGCGACGTCCTGGGGCTCCTCGACCGCCGTACCGTCCACGGCCTTGATCACATCGCCGGCGTGCAGCCTGCCCTCGGAGGGACTGCCCTTGATCACGGAAGAGACGATGATCCGCGACGACACGGGGATGTTCAGCTGCCGCAGGGCCGCGACCTTGGCGCTCTCCTGGGACTGGCTGAACTCTTCGGCGTTCTCCTGCGTGGACTGCTCTTCCGTCTTGCCGTCCGGATACAGGGTGTCGTGCGGCACCACCACATTGTCATGGGCCAGCCAGCCGTAGACCGCTTCGACGATATTCATGTTGTAGTCCGCGCCGGTGACCCTGACCGTCGTCATATTGAGATGACCCGAGGTCGGATACGTCTTGCGGCCGGAGATCTGGAGTACCGGCTCACCGCCCGCGTCGCCGAGTGTGTTCACCGTCGGCCCGGGGCTCATCTCCGAATACGGCACTTTGATCAGCACACCTGCGCAGAGCAGCGCGATGAGGACGAGGGTGGAGGCGAGCATCGTCGCGGTGCGGCGTGGCATGGAACGACAGTACGGGAAGGGTCTGTCAGTGCACCCCCGGGGCCGGTCCGTACGAGGCGGCGCTCCAGGTGCTCCTTGGGGCCGGTCCATACGGGACGGTGCTCCTGGGGCTGGTCCGTACGGGGCCGAGGGCGGCGGGGCCGCGCAGCGACGGCGTACGGACCGCGACGACGTCAGACGACAGCGTCGGATCCGGCGGAAGCCGTGCCGGAGGGCGCCCTCTCCATCGCGTCACGGAACCGGGCGTAGCCGTTGAGCTCGGCTATGTCCCCGATCGTGCGGTCCCTGGAGACCCAACTTCCCCATATGCCCGCGCCTATCGCGGCGAAGAGCGGAATCAAGAGCCAAACCAACGCTGCCATTACCATCTCCCTACCTCAAGTGAGCGTCTGTGACTGCCCGATCAGCAGATAACCATCTGCTGAGACAACGCTGCTGGCCTGGGGACGGTTACGCAAATCGGACCGTAGGTGTACTGACCGGGTTTCAGACCGCGCCGGTCGTGCGAAGCGCGCGTGCGCCCTGCCTCAGACGCCGACCCACTCCTCCGTGCCGTCCGAGAATTTCTGGTGCTTCCAGATCGGGACCTCGTGTTTGAGGGTGTCGATCAGCTTCCGGCAGGCCTCGAACGCCTCCCCCCGATGCGGGCAGGAGACCGCCACGACGACCGCCAGATCTCCGACCGCCAGATCACCCACACGGTGGACAGCGGCCAGCGCGCGCACGGGATACTCGGCCACGACCTTCTCCGCGACACGTCGCAGCTCGGCCTCGGCCGTGGGATGGCTGGAGTAGCCGAGGGTGTCGACATCGGCGCCGCCGTCATGGTTGCGCACCGTGCCGACGAAGAGCGCCGTGCCGCCGGCCGCGTCGTCGCCGACCGCGCGGAAGACCTCGTCGACGGTCAGCGGGGTGTCACGTATCGCCAGCAGCCGGATCGGATCCTGCGCCGCCCGCTCGCCGGGGTGGGAATGGGTGCTCGCCATGGCCCCATCGTGCCGTACGGCACCGACATCGCGGAACGGCGACCGGACAAGGGCCCGGGGTCGGTCCGGCAAGGGCCTCAGAGCCTGCGCCGTGCCTTGCGGGCCCGGCGTACCAGCGCGGCCGTACCGAGCAGTGCGACCGTCGCGCCCGCCGCGCCCGCCGCGGTGGCGTCCTTGCGGCCGAGTCGGCGGCCGGCGACCGTGTGGCGGCCCTCCACCTCCTCCAGGAGCGCGGCGAGCACCTCCTCGTTGGTCCAGCGTGGCCGCCAGCCCGCGTCGTGCAGCCTGCTGACGCTGACCACCCAGGGATGCATGGTGTAGGCGAGGTCGCCGGCGGGCGAGGGGGTGAGACCGATCCGGTGCAGCCGGGCCGCGGCACCCAGGGCGACCGCCGACGGCAGTTCCATCCGGCGGATGCCGCTCAGCTCCTCGACCTCCTCCTGCTCCAGCCAGCCGTCACAGCCGACCGCGAACTCCCCGTCGACCTTCTCCAGCGCGGCGTACTCCAGTGCGCCGACCAGATCGTCGACATGACAGAACTGCCAGGTGGGGCGGGATCCCGCGACAACGAGCAGCCGCGGCGACTCGAAGTAGCGGGTGAGCGCCGTGTCCGTACCGCCGACCAGGACGGTGGGGCGTACGACCGTCACATTGAGGCCGGGGTGGGCGCGGGGCGCGCGGCGGCCGAGACGTTCGATCTCCAGCAGATCACCGACGCCGGTCGCCTCGGCGGTCGCGCGCAGCTCCGCGTCCTCGGAGAGCGGGATGTCGTTGTCGGGCAGCGCTCCGTAGACCATGGCGGAGGTGCAGAGCACGACCCGGTGCACCCCCGCGGCGGCGGCCGCCGTGAGCACGGTCTGCGTGCCGCGCACGTTGTACGCCGTACGGGCGGTCGCGTCGGTCTCCAGGTCGAGATCGAGTGCGAGATGTACCACGACATCCGCACCGCGCAACTTCTCCGCGATCGCCGGGTCACGGACATCGAGGACGTGCCACTGGGCCTCGGAGACCTCACCCCTGCGCTCGTCGATGGCGATGACCTGCTTGATCTCCTCGGACGCCGCCAGACGGCGGGTGAGCAGGTCACCCACGCCGGAGGCGGCGCCGGTGACCGCGACGACGGGGCCGCGGGACGGGGGCGGGGTTGAGCGGTTTCGCGCTGCGCGAACCTGCGGATCTGGGGAACTCACCGGGCGTCTCCAGCGGTTGTCTTCAATACGTACGAGAACGACGCGTACGTACCAGGTGATGTCCATCCTGCCGCAGGCCATGGTCCGGCGGAGCAGCGAGCCCGGAAGCCGCCCGGGTGTCGAAATGGTATGCGGCCGTCGAAGGCGGGAGACGCAGCAGGTCGAAGGCAGGTTCCCGGGTGGTACGGCCGGGCGCGGCCCGCGGCCCGCTGAGCCACCCTCACCCGCCCGGTGCCGCTTAGGCTGGGTGGTGTAGTCGGGCAGCCGCCGCCGGCAGCAAGCCGGTGGCCCTACGAGCCGAGGAACCCCGTGAGTGACACCCCATTCGGATTCGGCCTTCCGCCGGAGGAGCCGGAGGACGGCGACGGCAAGAAGAAGGACCCCGCCGGAGGTGGTCAGGGTGCCGGTGGCGGTCCCGTGAACCCCTTCGCGGGGTTCGGGCTGCCGGGCGGCGCGGGCGGCGGGGACAATCCGTTCGCCGCGGTGTTCGGCTCGCTCAACCCCAACGACCTGGGCGCGGCCTTCCAGCAGCTCGGCCAGATGCTGAGCTATGAGGGCGGTCCCGTGAACTGGGACATGGCCAAGCAGATCGCCCGCCAGACGGTCGCCCAGGGCACGCCGGACGGCACGAAGGACGCGAGCGTCGGGCCCTCCGAGCGCGCCGCTGTCGAGGAGGCCGTACGGCTGGCCGACATCTGGCTGGACGGTGTGACGTCCCTGCCCTCCGGGTCCAATACGGCGGTGGCGTGGAGCCGCGCCGAGTGGGTCGAGGCGACGCTGCCCGCGTGGCAGCAGCTCGTCGATCCGGTGGCGGAGCGGGTCGGTACGGCCATGGGCGAGGTGCTGCCCGAGGAGATGCAGTCCGTGGCGGGTCCGCTGATCGGCATGATGCGCTCCATGGGCGGCGCCATGTTCGGCCAGCAGATCGGACAGGCCGTGGGCGTCCTCGCGGGCGAGGTGGTCGGTTCGACGGACATCGGGCTCCCGCTGGGCCCGGCGAACAGGGCCGCGCTGCTGCCGCTGAACATCGAGGCGTTCAGCAAGGACCTCGGAGTGCCCAAGGACGAGATCCGGCTGTATCTGGCGCTGCGCGAGGCCGCCCACCAGCGGCTCTTCGCCCATGTGCCCTGGCTGCGGTCGCATATGTTCGGCGCGGTCGAGGGCTATGCCCGCGGGATCAAGGTGGACACGACCAAGCTGGAGGACGTGGTCGGCCAGTTCGACCCGACCCATCCCGAGGAGCTTCAGGAAGCGCTCCAGCAGGGCATGTTCCAGCCCGAGGACACACCCGAGCAGAAGGCCGCGCTGGCCCGTCTCGAAACGGCGCTCGCGCTGGTCGAGGGCTGGGTGGACGCGGTGGTGCACGAGGCCGCCAAGTCCAGGCTCACGGGCGCCGACGCACTGCGCGAGACGCTGCGCAGGCGGCGCGCCTCCGGTGGTCCGGCGGAGCAGACCTTCGCCACCCTCATCGGTCTCCAGCTGCGCCCGCGCCGGCTGCGGGACGCCTCGCGGCTGTGGGCCTCGCTCACGGACGCGCGGGGCGTCGATGGCCGCGACCGTCTGTGGGAACACCCGGACATGCTGCCGACGGCCTCCGACCTGGACGATCCGGACGGGTTCGTCCACCACGAGCAGCTGGACTTCTCCGAGCTGGACAAGATGCTCGGCGAGGCCGCGGACGGCAAGCCGGACCTGCGCAAGGGCGACGGCGCCAAGGATGACGACGACAAGGCTGACGGCGACAAGCGCGACGACGACAAGGGCGACAGCGACAAGTGAGCCTGCACGACAACGCGGTCCTCGCGCTGAAGGGCTACGAGGACCAGCATGAGCTGCGCACGCACTATCTGGACCATCTGGCCGCTCATCCCGACGCGATGTGGAAGTCCTGCGGCGCCGGGCATCTGACCGCCAGCGCGCTGGTGATCGATCCGGAGCGGGGCCGGGTCCTGCTGACCCTGCACAAGAAGCTCCGCATGTGGCTCCAGATGGGCGGGCACTGCGAGCCGGGTGACACCTCGCTGGAGCGGGCGGCGCTGCGGGAGGCCACGGAGGAGTCCGGGATCGAGGGGCTGACGCTGCTGGCGGGCGGTCCCGTACAGCTGGACCGGCACGCGATCCCGGCGCCGTGCCACTGGCATCTCGATGTCCAGTACGTGGCGCTCGCGCCGTCCGGTTCGGTCGAGGCGATCAGCGAGGAGTCACTGGATCTGCGCTGGTTCTCCTACGACGAGGCCGCGGCGATGGGCGACGGCTCGGTCGTACGACTGGTGGAGCGCGGCCGGGCCGCGCTCCACCGTTGAGGCCCGCTCCACCGCCGAGAGCGGGAGAGCGCTCTTTGAGGGCCGGAGGGCCGGAGAGCCGCAGAACGGCTGAGAAGGGGCGGCTCCATGCAGGCCGCCCCCTTCCGTCGGCCCGGGATCAGGTCCCGGACCTGTCAGGTCCGACCCGCGTCAACCGCCCCAGACGTTGTTCTGGTTCTGGCCGTGGGCGCCCTGCCGGCCGACCCCGTACTGAGCCCCGAGGCCCTGTCCGATCACCGCGTGCTGCGGCGGCATCACCTCGCTGGGCTGGACCAGCGCGTACCCCTGGCCGAGGAAGCTCAGCTCCCAGCCCTCGCCGGTGTTGCCGCGTCGTCGCATGACTCCCGAGGAGTGGGTCTGCGCCTGCATCTGCACCCGCAGGCCGGAGGACCACGCGACGACCGCGTCGGCGTCCGCGTTGACATAGGTCTCCGGCGTGACCCGCATCATCAGCGGCTGGCCCGAGGTCATCAGCGCGACCTTGCCCCGGCCCGAGATGTTCAGCTGGTACTTGCCCGAGCCGGAGATCCCGTACTGGCTGTCCACCGCGATCACTTCGGTGTGCAGCGTGGAGTCGAGCGCGAGCACATAGGCGCTGTCCACCGTCATTCCCTCGTGGTCGACGTCCACCACATGGATGTACTGGGCGAGATTGGCCAGAAAGACCGTGCCCTGCCCGGTGCAGCGCATCAGCTCCAGTCCCTCACCGGTGTGCGCGCGGGACTGTCGCCGGCTCTGCGACTGGTACTCCCCGTCGAAGTCGATCAGCCCCTGGTAGGCGACCATCGCGCCCTTGCGGGCGAGGACATCGTCCTGTCCGGTGAGCGCGACCCGCAGCAACTGCGGGTTCTGTACCGCGTAGCGGTCCTGGGACTGCTGCTCTGTGTAGGCGAAAAGCGGACTCTGCATGGTGTGTTCTCCCCCCTCAGCCCTGGACCCGCAGGCGGTCGGTGCTGTCCTCGCTGGGCTGTACGACCACGATTCCCGAGCCGGAGAAGGCCATCTGGTAGGCCTCCCCGCTGCCGCGCCCGATCAGCGCCGACGCCTTGAAGCTGCGCTTGCCCTTCACCTTCAGAGCGGGTGACCAGGCGACGAGGGCGTCCGGGTCCACATAGGTCTCGTCCTCGCCCCGGCCGCAGTCGACGACGATCGGAGTGCCGCGCGAGGTCAGGGCGACCCAGCCGGTGCCGGAGACCTGTACGTTCCACAGCCCCTGGCCGGCGAATTTGGCCAGCCCCTTCACGCGTTCGACGCCCAACTGGAGGTGCGCGTCGAAGGCCAGCAGATTGGTGCCGTTGACCGAGAGCGCGTCGTTGTCGAGATTGACGACGACGACATCCGCGCCATAGTCGGCGAGATAGAGCAGACCGTCACCCGAGCACTTCATCAGGGGCGTGCCCTCGCCGGTCACCCACTGGGAGGCGAGCTGGCGGATGGCGGGCGGATTCGGCTCGTACTGGATGAAGCCCTCGTAGGCGATCATCGAGCCGGTGCGTGCGAACAGGTCCTGGCCCGAGGCCATCGCGACCTTGAGCATGGCGCGGCCGTGGTTCTCCATCCGGGCCGCGACGGGGGTGGGGGCAAAGCCCGCGAGCTGCTGGTTCATGGTCCGGGCTCCCTCAGACCTCGTACGGCTGGACGACGATGAAGTTGCCGGGGGCTCCCCGGAACTGGAGGTTCACGGTCTCCCCGCTGTGGCCGGGATACGCGTTGCGGCGCAGTCTGACCTGACTGGAGATGATCACCTGGGACGCGGCGGACCAGGCGACGACGGCGTTGGAATCGGCGAAGGTGGTGGGCGTGACGGGCAGGACCACCGGGATCCCGTGGGTCTTCACCACCACCGTGCCCGTCCCCTGGAACAGCATGGTGAACAGCGCGCCGCCGGGGATGCCGTGGCCCTCGATACGACGGACCTCGTACTGAAGGCTCTCGTCGAAGGCGAGGACGTTCTCGGCGGAGACACAGATGCCGTCGCCCTGGAGCTCGACGGGGTGCAGATGCGCGCCCTCTTCGGCGAGGAAGACCTGTCCCTTGCCGGTGCAGCGCATCAACTGCATCTCCTGGCCGGTGGCGTTGCCGACAAGACGGCCGGCGAAACCGGCGCTCTTGTAGCCGAAGTCGACCTTGCCCTGATACATCACCATGCTGCCCTGGCGGGCGAGGACCGGACTGCCGCCCTCGCCGAGATCGACGCGCATCAGCTGGCCGTTCTGCGGGGTCCACCGCTGCCCCGTGGGCAGTTCCCGGTACGGCTGAAGGGCCGCCTGGAGACCCGCGCCACCGGGAGGCACGCCCTGCGGGACACCTTGGGGGACGCCCTGGGGCGGTCCCGGCGGCTGCTGACCGAAGGGCGCCTGGACCGGCTGCCCGAACGGGGCGGCGGCGGGCTGACCGAAGGGAGCGGGGGCAGGGGCGGGCTGACCGAAGGGAGCGGGGGCAGGGGCGGGCGCCGGCTGACCGTACGGGGACGGTGCGGGCGCCGGCGGTGGGACCGTACCGCCCGGCGGGGTCATCGGCGCCACGATAGTCGGCGCGCTGTGCACGGGCGTCGGCGCCGGGGCGGGCGTTGGGGCGGGCGGCGGACCAGGGGCGGGCATCGGCGCCGGGGCGGGCGCCGGCGCTCCGGCCGGGGCGCCGAAGGCGGGGGGCGGGGTGCTCTGCGCGGGCGGCGCGAAGGGGGGAGGGGCGAAGGCGGGCGGCGCGCCACCGGCCTCCGGCTCCGGCGCGGCCGGTTCCTCCTCCGCGACCTCGCCGCCGAAGTTCCTCAGCAGCGCGTCGAGACCGCCGTCGAAGCCCTGGCCGACGGCGGCGAACCGCCATACGTCCTTGAGATAGAAGTCACCGAGCATCACGGCACGCTCGGTGGTGAACTCCGCGCCGGTGAAGGCGTATCGGACGACTTCCTCGCCGCCGGCGACAATACGGATGTATCCGGGGCCGACCTGGGACATCTGTCCGGCGCCGTCAACGGTGGCGGTGAACGAGAGCTTGTGGATATTCGCCGGAATACGGTCCAGGGTCACCCGGAACGACTCGGTGTCGCCGGCCTGCGCGCCCAGCAACTGAAGGGATTCCTCAGGGGACTTCGGCTGATTGAAGAAGATGAAGTAACGGTCGTCCGAAAGCTGCTCGTCGGCGTCGAGGCCGAAACAGCTGATGTCGAAGCTCAGCCCGGGGCCGGCGATCTGCACACCTACGTACAGATCCGTCCCCGCCGTGAGATCACTGATCTTGGCCTTGTGGCCGCGCTGGAATTCCCTGGCCATGCGTAACGACCGTCCCCCATCCGGATGCTGATTGCGTCGCGTCAGGCTAACGGCTGGCGGTGACAATCGGCCAAGTCGGTACACAGTCGGTACAGGATCGCCGAATGGGACGGAGGTCCCGACAGCCGGCGGCCGTCATTCCCCACGTGCGACAGGCAGATAGGGCAGCCGTTCGGCAGCGACCACGCCTTCGAGATAGCCACGGGCCCGCTCGGTGCGAGGGTAGGCCTCCAACAGACGCCAGAAACGCGGGCCGTGTCCCGGCACGAGCAGATGGGCCAGCTCGTGGACGAGCACGTAGTCGACGACGTACTCCGGCATGCCCTGCAACCGGTGCGACAACCGGATGCTGCCCTCGGCGGGGGTGCAGGAGCCCCAGCGGGTGTTCTGGTTGGTGACCCATCTGACCGACGCGGGCCTGGCCCTGCCGCCGAAGTACTGGTCCGACAGCCGCTCGGCCCGCTCCGTCAGCTCGCTGTCGCCGAGGACGCGCTTGCTCTCCTGCGCGGCGAGCTTGTCGAGCATCACCGTCACCCAGCGCCGCTCCTCCGCCTCCGACATCCGGGCGGGGATGAGCACGATGGTCCGGTCGCCCTCCCGGTAGGCCGAAACCGTTCTGCTGCGGCGGGTGCTCCTGCGGACCTCGACAGCGCTGGTCCCCGGGCCGCGGGGCGGGCGGCCCGGCACGCGCCGCTCGTCACTTCCGGCGCTGTGCGATGGGGGCTCCCCCGCGAGGCGAGGGGAAGGATCGGCGGACACGCCACGACGTTACCCGCTGGGTGTGGAGGAAGTCCCGCCTCCGCGAGGGTTCTCACTTGATCCACTTCTTGCGCGGTGGGATTTGAACGACTAACGCCGCCCGCTGTGGATAACTTTCCGCACCGTCGACCGGCGCCCCGCATTCTGAGAACACGAATCCGGGGGTCCGGGACATTTCGGAGTGATCAGAGAACACGAGAGAAGAAGGAAGAACGGGGAGGCCGATATGCATCCGACGGTGAAGCCCGCGTTGCGTCGTGCGTGGCGGGAGCGGCAGACCGTGCAGTTCGGGATCACCCCCGCGCACGCGGTGCTGGTGGGTCCGGTCGATACGGCCACGGGCAGCTTTCTGGAGCTGCTGGACGGGACGCGCGGGCTGCCACTGCTGCGGGAGGAGGCGCGCGCGATGGGGCTGCCCGACGGCCTGGCCGATTCACTGGTGACGCGACTGACCAGGGCGGGGCTGATCGACGATCGGGACGCGGGCGGCGGGGCGGCCGACGCGCTGCGGAAGCGGACAGCGGTGCTCGACCGGATGCGGGCCGATCTGGCGTCGCTCTCCGTCATCCATCCGGAGCCGGGGGCAGGGGCGCGACGACTGGCGGCGCGTCGCACGATGCGCGTGCAGGTCCGGGGTGCCGGGCGAGTGGGGGCGGCCCTCGCGGCGGTGCTCTCGGCCTCCGGGGTCGGACGGGTCGATGTGCTGGACAGCGGGTGCGCCCAGGTGTGGGATGTGTCACCCGGCGGGCTGCCCGCACGGTCCGTGGGCGAGCGCCGGGACACGGCGGCCCGGCAGTTGGTACGGAAGTCGGCGCCGGGACGGGCGCCGCGGGCCGCGGAGTTGGCGGAGTCGGCCGGTGAGGGTGAGCCGGGTCTCTCGCTGGTGATCGCCGCTCCTCGGGACGGGCTCGCGGCCTACGCCCCCGATCCGGCGTCGGCCGAGGTCTGGATCTCCACCGGAACTCCCCATCTCTATACGGGGGTGATCGAGGCCACGGGGGTAGTCGGACCGCTGGTGCTGCCGGGCAGCACGGCCTGCGCGGGCTGTATCGCCGGGGAGCGCGCGGATCGCGATCCGGGGTGGCCGAGGATGCTGGCGCAGTGGCGCTCGGGGCGCGGCACCGACGCCGTACCCCCCTGTGATCTGGGGCTGGCCACGGCGGTGGCGGGGCTGGCGGCGGCTCATGCCCTGTCGTTCCTGGACGGGGAACTGCCGGCCAGTACGGGTGCGCGGTGGGAGGCGTCACTGCCGCTGCTGGACTGGCGATCGGAGCGGATCGCGCCGCATCCGGAGTGCCCCTGCGGGGCCGCGGGCCAAAGAGAGGGGGAGCGCATGGCCGGGGCGGGGGCGTCACACGACACAATGGCGGGGTAATCGCCGTCCGCGGCATGGCTGTCTGGGATTAGGAGGGGCTCAATGTCTGATCTTCCCCGGAAGGCGGTCACCCGTACCGCGAAGCTGGCCACGCTGCCGCTGGGCTTCGCAGGCCGGGCCACCTGGGGGCTCGGCAAGCGGATCGGCGGGAAGTCCGCGGAGATCGTCGCGCGCGAGCTGCAACAGCGCACGGCCGACCAGCTCTTCAAGGTGCTCGGGGAGCTGAAGGGCGGGGCGATGAAGTTCGGGCAGGCTCTGTCGGTCTTCGAGTCCGCACTGCCCGAGGAGATCGCGGGGCCTTACCGGGCGGCGCTCACCAAGCTCCAGGAAGCGGCGCCGCCGATGCCGACCCGTACGGTGCACGCGGTGCTGGCGGAGCGGCTGGGCGAGGAGTGGCGGGAGCTGTTCCTGGAGTTCGAGGACAAGCCGTCGGCCGCGGCCTCGATCGGCCAGGTGCACCGGGCGGTGTGGCACGACGGGCGCGAGGTCGCGGTCAAGGTGCAGTATCCGGGGGCGGGTGAGGCACTTCTGTCGGATTTGACCCAATTGAGCCGTTTCGCCAGGCTGCTGGGACCGCTCGTCCCGGGGGTGGACATCAAGCCGCTGATCCATGAGTTGCGCGACCGGGTGTCCGAGGAGCTGGACTACGGCCTGGAGGCCGAGGCTCAGCGGGAGCACGCGGCGGAGTTCGCGGACGACCCGGATGTGGTGGTGCCCGACGTCGTGCACCAGGGCGATCAGGTGCTGGTCACGGAATGGATCGACGGGACACCGCTGGCGGAGGTGATCTCCGACGGCACACCCGAGGAGCGCGACCGGGCGGGGCAGTTGCTGGCGCGGTTCCTCTTCTCCGGCCCGGCGCGCACAGGTCTGCTGCACGCCGATCCGCATCCGGGGAACTTCCGGCTGCTGCCTGCGGCGGATGGTGACGAGGACGGCCCGAGCGGTGAACTGCGGCTCGGGGTGCTGGACTTCGGCACGGTGGACCGGCTGCCCGGTGGGCTGCCCGACACGATCGGTGAGGCGCTGGGGATGGCGCTGGAGGGCGATGCCCAGGCGGTGTACGGACTGCTGCGGGACGAGGGCTTCGTCAAGGAATCCATCGATCTCGACCCGGACGCGGTGCTTGAGTATCTGCTGCCGATCATCGAGCCCGCGGTGGTGGAGGAGTTCACCTTCACCCGTGGCTGGATGCGCGCCCAGGCGGCACGGATCGCTGACCCGCGCTCCCCCGCCCATCAGTTGGGCAAGCAGCTGAATCTGCCGCCGTCGTATCTGCTGATCCACCGTGTGACGCTGAGCACCATCGGTGTGCTCTGTCAGCTGAGCGCGACGGTGCGGCTCCGGGAGGAGCTGGAGGCATGGCTGCCCGGGTTCCTGCCCGAGCCGGGCGAGGAGGAAGAGGCGCTGTCACCACCAGTCGGAGTCGAGCCTGCCCTCGATGGCTCTGATATGGGCGCGTGAGCAGTCGCCGCAGTAGTACTGGCGGCTCCCGTGCTCGACCGAGCAGCTCCAGGTGACCGGCGGGCCCTCGTCCTTGGCACCGCACCGGGCGCACACCACGTGCTCGGGGCCCGGCGGTTCGGGGCGATCAGGCTGTTCCGGTGTGGGGGGATCGTCCCCGCGAGAACTGAGCACGGGGCGACGATAGCCCCGCCCCGCTCCCGGTGGGAGGGAAAACGCACCGCGGGGGCCGGTCCGTTGGGACCGGCCCCCGGGCAGTGACGGCGCTGACTCGCGCCGGCTGGGGTGTTGCCTACTGCATGACGGCCATGGCGAGCGCACGGCGGGCGCGCATCGATACGCGCTCGGCGCGGCGCTGCATCCGCCGAGCGGCGACCAGGCGCACGGCCCGGCGTTCCGCGTCGGCTTCCCGCATGCGCTCGTTCATATGCGCGCGTGCCAGGGCTTCTGGAATGAGTTGCATCTCGCGGGTCCTGTTCTGACGCGAGTCGTTCGCGCCCATGGTGGTGACGACTGGGGTGGCGGAGCCGGACGGCTCGCTCGGGGAAGAGGTCATCGGAGCCTGCTTCTGGGGATCGTGCGTGAGGGGGCGGTCGATGGTTCCGGAGACGTTCATGCCGTGACCGGGTTCTTGCGCGGACGGCCACGAGGCCGCTTGCGGGCAACCACGACGCCCTGGACGAAGAGCTCCCCACCCCAGACACCCCACGGCTCGCGCCGCTCCTTGGCGCCGGCGAGGCAGGCCTCGATCAGCGGGCAGGTGCGGCAGAGCGCCTTGGCGTACTCGACATCGGCCGGGGACTCGGCGAAGAAGACCTCCGGGTCGTAGGCACGGCAGGGAACGGGTACGCCGAGGTTCTCGATGGCGTCGTCGAGCGCGGTGAGCGCGGTCAGCGGGGTCAAGGTGGAGTCCTCCGTGGGGCCGGGCGGGGCGATCGTCTCGGAAGGCGGTACGGACGGGGCGTGCGCTTCGAGTTGCACGGGGTGTCGTTCCTCGTCTGGTCGGTCCGGCCTGTTGGCCGGGTGTCGGCTGGTACCGGGTGGTGCGTGTCCCGAGGCCCCTTCGCTCTGTCTCTCCCGTTCGGGACAAACAGAAGGGCCGCGGATCCCGGGTGGGGTTCCGCGGCCCTGAAGGCGCCGGCCTGATGGTGAATCAGGCTGGATCACTCCAGGGTTCGAGCCCACGGAAGGCCCACATCATGTGGTGCTGCGTCTGCTTCTTCGTTTCGGCACCGGTCGCCGCAAAGGCATAGGCCTTGGCCTCTGCCGCCGCTACTCCTGCTTCCAGTGCCTTGGTCGGTCGCTCATTGCGCTCCAGGACAACCCCGGCGCGCTTCCGGACGGGAAGGGCCGAGATACCTGCGGGACGAACGGCGGAGGCGCCGGACAGACCACTGGCGATGAGTTCGGAACCGGAGAAGCCGAGCGGGCAGACGGAGACGACCGAGAGATCGGTCATTTTGGCGGTGCTGATGAAGCTGGCGTTGATGCTGATCACTGGAATCGCCTCCTCTCGGCGTCTCAAGGACCGGCCCGAAGGCCCGTCACACGTATGCGGACAAGTAGAGCACGGTAACAGGGCTTCGGAGAAGCCGTTGTTTCCGTGGTTAAGAACCTATGGGGATTCCCGGGGCGGGCGCAAACTATTTTTGGGTCGAGTTTGCCTCAGCTGTCCCGATCGGCTTCCGCGCGCTCCTCACCTGCGCAGATGGCCAGCACATCGGCTCCGAACCGGTCCAACTTGCGGCTGCCGACACCGGCGATCCCGGCCAGCTCGCCCGCGCTCGCGGGCACCGCCTCGGCGATCGCCATCAGTGTCTTGTCGGTGAACACACAAAAGGCGGGCTGGCTCAGCCGCTGTGCCTGGCCGGCGCGCCAGTCGCGCAGCCGCTCGTACAACGCCTCGTCCATGTCCGAAGGACAGTCCTCGCAGCGCATCAGCTTCATCTCGCCCGCGTCCGTGAGCGTCTTGCCGCAGACCCGGCACAGCACCGGGCCGCGCCGCTTGCGCGGGGAGGTGCCCGTGCGCTCCACGGCCCCGCTCCCGCCCGCGCCGGCCCCCGCCCTCGCGCCCCGGGCAGCCGATGCCACGGAGCCCGGACGCAGCCCCTGGAGAAAACGGGTGGCCCGCCGGGAGGCCCGGCCGCCGGGAGAGCGGGAGAGCGCCCAGGAGAGGGAGAGATGCGAGCGCGCCCGCGTGACACCGACATAGAGGAGCCGGCGCTCCTCCTCGATCTGCTCGTCGGTCTTGGCGTAGGTGATCGGCATCATGCCCTCGGTGAGACCGACCAGGAACACCGCGTCCCACTCCAGGCCCTTCGCCGCGTGCAGCGAGGCGAGCGTGACACCCTGCACGGTCGGCGCGTGCTGCGCGGCCGCGCGCTCGTCCAGCTCGGCCACCAGATCGGCGAGCGTCGCCGACGGCTTGGCCCGTACGAAGTCCTCGGCGAGCCGGACGAGGGCGGCCAGCGACTCCCAGCGGTCACGGACCGCGCCGGAGCCCGCGGGAGGTTCGGTGGTCCAGCCCTTCGTGGAGAGCACCGCCCGCACCTGCGACGGCAGCTCGACCACATCGTCGAGCAGGGAGTCGTTGCCCCCGAAGCGGGCCGCGCCGCGCAGCGCGGCGCCCGCTTCCCGTACCTCCTGGCGCTCGAAGAACCGCTCGGCGCCGCGCAGCTGGTAGGGCACGCCCGCGTCGGCGAGGGCCTGTTCATAGACCTCCGACTGGGCGTTGATCCGGTACAGCACCGCGATCTCGCCGGCCGGGACGCCCGCGGCGATCAGATCGCGGATGCGGCGGGCGGTGCCCTCGGCCTCGGCGGGCTCGTCCGCGTACTCCGTGCGGACCGGCTCGGGGCCCGGCTCGCGCTGCGAGATCAGTTCGAGTCGGTGCTCGGCGGCCCGGCCGCGCGCCTGGTTGAGCAGGCCATTGGCGAGATGCACCACCTGGGGGGTGGAGCGGTAGTCACGGACCAGCTTCACGACGGTGGCGCCCGGATGCCGGGTGCGGAAGTTCAGCAGATGGTCGGGGGTGGCGCCGGTGAAGGAGTAGATGGTCTGGCTGGCGTCTCCGACCACACACAGGCTCTCCCGGTCCCCCAGCCACAGGTCGAGCAGTCGCTGCTGGAGGGGGCTGACGTCCTGGTACTCGTCCACCACGAAGTGCTGGTACTGACGGCGGATCTGGTCGGCGATGTCATGGCGGTCCTGGAGGATGCCGACCGTGAGCAGCAGGACGTCCTCGAAATCGATCACCGAGCGCTCACGCTTCAGCTGCTCGTACATCCCATAGATCTGGCCGATCTCGGCCGCGTCGCGCGGGGCCTCGCGGGAGGACTTGGCCACGGCGGCCGGATAGTCGGCCGGCACGGTCTGGGTGACCTTCGCCCACTCGATCTCACCGGTGACATCGCGCAGTTCATTGCGGTCGAGCCGGATCCGGCAGCGGGCCGCGGCCTCGGCGACCAGCTGCACCTTGCGGTCCAGCAGCCGCGGCAGCTCGCCGCCGACCGCCTTGGGCCAGAAGAACTGGAGCTGGCGCAGCGCCGCCGAGTGGAACGTGCGCGCCTGCACCCCGCCCGCGCCGAGCTGGCGCAGCCGGCCCCGCATCTCCCCGGCGGCGCGGTTGGTGAAGGTGACGGCCAGCACGCTGGCGGGCTGGAGGATCCCCGCGCGCACGCCGTACGCGATCCGGTGCGTGATCGCGCGGGTCTTGCCCGTGCCCGCGCCGGCCAGCACACACACCGGACCGTGCAGGGCCGTCGCCACCTCGCGCTGCTCGGGGTCGAGCCCGTCGAGCACCGCGTCGGCGTCGCGCGGCGGGGTCACGATCTGGCCGCCGCCGGATTCCCGCGGGAACAGTGGGGAGTGCGTTGCTGCTGTCACCCCGCCATGCTGCCAGGTCTCCCGGGACTGGTGCGGCGGTTGTCCACAGGGGTGGCATACCGGTCGTACCGATGCGTTCGTACGACCGGTCCTGTGGAGGGCCTTGCGACGCATGGGAGACCTACGGGACACCTGTGGGTGAGACGCAGGGGAATGGTGGCCGGGTCACGCGCGTTCGACAGGGTGCGGGCGACGCATTCAGCGGGACCCTCCGAGATATCGAGGCAGAGGAGCCGAAGGACATGCCGGGCACTGTGACGATGTACAGCACCACGTGGTGCGGATATTGCCGTCGACTCAAGGGCCAGATGGACCGTGAGGGCATCGCGTACACCGAGATCAACATCGAGCAGGACCCGGAGTCGGCGGCCTTCGTCGAGAAGGCGAACGGCGGCAACCAGACAGTGCCGACCGTGCTGTTCCCCGACGGCTCCACGCTGACGAACCCCTCGCTGGCGCAGGTCAAGCAGAAGGTCGGCGTCTGAGGACACGGCCCGTGCACGACACGAGCCCCCGCGGAACCGCTGTCGACACGAGCCCCCGCCGGACCGCTGTCCGCGGGGGCTCTGTCGTCGCTGACCGGTGACCGGCGGTACGGGCAGGCGCGTGCTCAGGGCTGACGCTGCGGCTTCGGCAGAGGCCTCGGCAGAGGCTTGCCGTACCAGAGTTCCACCAGGCGCGCGGCGATCGAGATACCGGCCGGGGGAAGGATCTCGCCCGTCTCGATGGCGTTCCGCAGATCCTCCCGGGAGAACCAGCGGGCCTCCTCGATCTCCTCGCCGTCCACCGTGATGTCGGACGAGGTGGCGCGGGCCATGAAGCCGAGCATCAGACTCGACGGGAACGGCCATGGCTGGCTGGCGATGTACTCGACCTCGCCGACGGTGATGCCCGCCTCCTCGAAGACCTCGCGGGCCACCGACGTCTCGATCGACTCGCCGGGCTCCACGAATCCCGCCAGCGTGGAGAAGCGGCCCTCGGGCCAGTGGACCTGGCGGCCCAGCAGCGCGCGGTCGTCCTCGTCGGTGACGAGCATGATCACCGCGGGGTCGGTACGGGGGTAGTGCTCGGCGCCGCAGGCCGGGCAGCGCCGGATATGGCCGGCCGCCGCGATCACGGTGCGCTCACCGCAACGGGAGCAGAAGCGGTGCAGCCGCTGCCAGTTCTCCAGCGCCACCGCGTGCGCCATCAGGCCCGCGTCGCGCGGGGAGAGCAGCATCCCGGCCTCGCGCAGCCCGGCAGGCCGCGCCGACTGGTCCATCCGCCCCGGAAGCGAGTCCTTCTGGAGCGCGAAGTAGCGCACGCCCTCCCGGTCCGTACCGAGGAAGTAGCGGTGGGTCTCGGTCAGGGGCGCCTCGAAGGACGGGGTCATGACCAGTTCGGTACGCCCGTCAGGGGTGTCGTCGATCAGCACCTGGCCGCCCGACACCACGAAGACGCGGGTCGTGGGATGGCTCCAGGCAGCCGCCAGCCAGGCCTCGTCGAGACGGTGGTGCGCCGCGCGGTCGATACCGCTGGGGGCGGTGAGGCCGATGGGTCGGTGTGCGGTGGCGTCACTGCTGATGGTGCTCACAGGTACTTCCAACTCCCCCGGATGGATTGGGTTTCTGATCAGCGGAGTGTGCGGCGGGCCTACGTCGTGCGGCGAGAGTCCCCCCTGGGGGCGCCCAGCTCGGTCCAGAGGTGGGCGGTGGTCTCCGCACCTTTGAGAAGCAGGTCGAGCTCCACCTTCTCGTTCGGCGCGTGCCAGCCGTCGGACGGTACGGAGATGCCCAGGAAGAGCACCGGGGCACCGAGCACGTCCTGGAGGTCGGCGGCCGGTCCCGAACCGCCCTCCCTGGTGAACCGGATCTTCTGGTCGAAGGCGCGGCCCATGGCCCGGACGAGGGACTGGAGGGCGGGGTGGTCCAGCGGGGTCAGACAGGGACGCGTGGCCGCGCCGAAGCTGATCTTGTGCCGGATGCCGGCCGGGATCCTGGCCGCGGCCCAGTCGCGTACGGAGCGCTCGACATGGTCCGGGTCCTGGCCCGCGACCAGCCGGAACGAGAGCTTCAGTTGGGCGGAGGACGGAATGATCGTCTTGCCGCCGGGGCCCTGGTAGCCCCCGCCGATGCCGTTGACCTCGGCGGTCGGGCGGGCCCAGACCCGTTCCA
Organism: Streptomyces sp. NPDC094034; assembly: GCF_040303865.1. NCBI lineage: Bacteria > Bacillati > Actinomycetota > Actinomycetes > Kitasatosporales > Streptomycetaceae > Streptomyces > Streptomyces sp. NPDC094034. The sequence continues at coordinate 83,716 of NZ_JBEOUD010000005.1, forward strand.
GGGTGGAGAATCCCGTCTCGCCGAGCGTGCCGTGCGACTTCGCCGTACGCAGCCACTCCTCCTCGTCGAACGGCAGCTCCGCGATCAGGGCGCGCTCGGCCTCGGTCAGCTCGGCCACACCGTCGTAGAAGCCGGGGACCGTGACGCGCTCGTCCTCGTCGTGCAGGGCGGCGACGAGGCGAGCGGCGACGGTGGCCGGGTTCGGGACGGCTCCGCCGAAGGACCCGGAATGGATGTCCTGGTCGGGGCCGTACAGCTCGATCTCGCAGTCGGCGAGTCCGCGCATACCCGTGCAGACGGTCGGGGTGTTCTCCGACCACATGCCCGTGTCCGAGACGATCACGACATCGGCGGCGAGGCGGCCCGCCCGCTCCTCGGCCAGCGCCCGGAAGTGCGGGGAGCCCGATTCCTCCTCGCCCTCGACGAGGAGCTTGAGGTGGACCGCGGGTGTGGTGCGGCCGGTGGCGGCGAGATGCGCGCGTACGCCGAGTGTGTGGAAGAAGACCTGCCCCTTGTCGTCGGCGGCGCCGCGCGCGTACATCCGGCCGTCCCGTACGACCGGCTCGAAGGGGTCGGTGTGCCAGCCGTCCTCGCGGGCGGCGGGCTGGACGTCGTGGTGGCCGTAGACCAGCACGGTCGGGGCGTCCGGATCCTCGGAGGGCCACTCCGCGAAAACGGCGGGGGCGCCCGGGGTGTCCCAGATCTCGGTGACCGGAAACCCGGTCTCCTTGAGCTTCGCGGCGAGCCAGTCGGCACTGCGCCGCACGTCAGCGTCGTGGTCGGGGTGGGCGGATACGGAGGGGATGCGCAGCCAGTCGGCGAGGAAGGCGGGGCGGTGGGTCTGGATGTACGTACGGACGACGCTGTCCGGGGTGTCGCTCATGATGTCGAGCCTAACGGGCTCAGAGCGTGGTCCCGTCTGCCGGTTGTGAGGATCGCTCTTCCGTGGGTGTGTCCCCGGTCTCGTGCATACCTTCCGGGGCCCTCCCCTCCGGGCCATTCACGCCGTCCGGGCCGTCCGGGCCGTCCGGGGCCTCGGTGAGAAGCCGCTCCAGCTCCGGGCGGCCGGGGAGGCGTTCGGGGCGGACGACCTCCCCTGTCCTGACATACAGGAAGGTCGCCGTGACGGCGGCCGGCGGGAGGCCGTGCCGCTCGGCCCAGGCCAGCCGGTAGACGGCGAGCTGGAGGGGGTCCGCGGTCCCGGCGCGACCGGTCTTCCAGTCGACGATCTCGTAGGAGAAGGTCTCCGCGCCGGTCTCGGGGTCGGTCGTGACATCGCGGTAGACGGCGTCGATACGGCCCCGGATCACCCGGCCGGCGAGGGTGAGCTGGAACGACGCCTCCACGCGGTACGGCGTGCGCCGGGCGTACGGCGTGAGCTCGAACGCTTCCTTGAGCGCGGCCAGATCACGTTCGTCCGCGATCTCCGGCTCGTCGTCCTCACCACCGGGCAGTTCGTCGGGGCCGAGCATCGGGAGCGGCAGTTCCTCGAACCGCGACTCCACCCAGGCGTGGAAGCGTGTACCCCTGCGGGCTGCGGGCCGCGGCCGGCGCGGCATGGGCCGGGCCAGCTCATGGGCGAAGCCGTCGGGGTCGGCGGCGAGCCGCAGCAGCTGGGAGGCGGAGAGCGACGGCGGTACGGGGACATCGCGGACGGTGGTGCGTGCACGGCGCAGCTCACCGGCGAGGGCGTCGAGATCGCGGTCCCAGGAGGCGAGGGTGCGGATCTCTTCCGGGGTGAGGCGGGGGCGGTCGGGGGAGGTCTCCTCGGGCCGCCGGGGGCCGGGGACGGCGACGGAAGGGACGGCAGCAGTGGATTCGGCGGCCGTGGGTACGGCGGCGGCGGGTTCCGCGCCCGTGGGTACGGCGGCGGGAGCGGTCGTCCAGGCGTCCCAGTCGGACAGATCCCCGTCCGCGTCCGGCGGATCCCCGTCGAACGGCTCGGCGAGATCCGCGACGTACCGCTCGGGATCGTCCGGATCCGGAACATCCGGATCCGGAACGTACAGCGCCGGATCGTCCGGCTCGTCGATCGAGTCGGACGGCCCCTCTCCGTCGCTCCCCAGCTCCTCCAGATACGCCAGCACCGTGTCCGCCGCCGCGCGCCGACGGGTCAGGGACGGCCCGTCCAACGGAAGCGGCCAGGCGTGGGACACCCCCTCCGTCCACAGGGCGGGGTTGTCCTCCGACTCCTCAGGTTCGTCCGCCCACACCTCGATCTCGCCGAAACCCGCCGCGCAGTGGTCGTACAGCGCGTGCAGGAAATCGGACGGACCCCTCGGGCGCTTCTGCGTGGGCCCCCACCAGTGGCCCGAGCCGAGCAGCAGCGAGCGCGGGCGGGTGAAGGTGACATAACCGAGGCGCAGTTCTTCGGTGTGCTGATGCGCCTTCATGGCCTCCTTGAAGGACTTGAGCCCCTTCGCGTCCCAGGACGTGATCTCCGGCAGGGTCGGCGCGTCGCCGCGCAGCGCGTGCGGAAGGACCTTCGGCTGGGACGTCCAGGCCTCGCGCGCCTTGGTGTTGGGGAACTGCCCGGCGACCAGCCCCGGCACGGCGACGACGTCCCACTCCAGGCCCTTGGACTTGTGGGCGGTGAGGACCTTTACCGTGTTCTCGCCGCCGGGCAGCGCGTTGTCCAGGCCCTTCTCGTACTGCGCTGCCGTACGCAGGAACCCCAGGAAGGCCAGCAGCCCCGCCTCACCGTCCAGCGCCGCGAACGACGCGGCGATGTCGAGGAAGTTGCCCAGCGTCTCCCGGCGGCGGGCGGCCAGCGCGTGCGGGGAGGCGGAGAGCTCGACCTCAAGGCCGGTCGTGGCCAGGACCCGGTGCAGGACATCCATCAGGGGGTCGGCGAGCGAACGGCGCAGCTCGCGCAGTTCGGTGGCGAGCCGCGCGAACCGGACCCTGGCGGAGGCCGAGAAGGGCAGTCCGTCCTCCGGCGCGCCCGCCGACTCCAGGAAGGTGTCCAGGGCGTCGGCGAGCGAGACCACCTCGGCGGGGTCGGTGCCCTCGACCGCCGCGGCCAGCCGCGCGTCGGGATCGTCGTCCCCGTCGGGGCCCGTACCCCGGTGGACCAGCAGCCGGGCCCGGCGGCCGAGCAGCGCCAGATCACGCGGACCGATGCGCCAGCGAGGTCCGGTGAGCAGCCGTACGAGGGAGGCATTGGCGCCCGGGTCCTGAAGGACCTCGCACATCGCCACGAGGTCGGCCACCTCGGGAAGATGGAGCAGCCCGGAGAGGCCGACGACCTCGACGGGCACATCACGGGCCACCAGGGCGCCCTGGATCCGCGGGAAGTCCCCGGCCGTACGGCACAGCACGGCGATCTCCGCGGGCTCCTTGCCCGTACGCACCAGATGGGCGATCGAGTCCGCGAGCCAGTCGATCTCCTCCGCGTGCGTACGCAGCAGCGCGCAGCGCACCCCGCCGTCGCGCTCGGCGCCGGGCGCGGGCCGCAGCGCCTCCACGCCCTCGTGCATCGCGCGCAGCGGTGCCGCGAGGCCGTTGGCGAGGTCCAGGAGACGGCCGCCGCTGCGGCGGTTCTCGCTGAGGGAGAAGCGGGCGGCCGGGCGGCCGTCGCCGTACGGGAAGTGGGCGGGGAAGTCGTCCAGATTGGCGACGGAGGCGCCGCGCCAGCCATAGATCGCCTGACAGGGGTCGCCGACGGCGGTGACCGCGTGTCCCGTGCCGCCGCCGAAGAGCCCGGAGAGCAGGAGCCGCTGCGCGACCGATGTGTCCTGGTACTCATCGAGCAGGACGACCCGGAACTCCTCCCGGAGGAGGGCGCCGACCTCGGGTCTGGTGGTGGCGAGTTGGGCGGAGAGGGCGATCTGGTCGCCGAAGTCGAGGACGTCACGGGCGCTCTTGGCGGCGCGGTAGCGCCCGACCAGTTCGAGCAGTTCGGCACGGGCGACGGCGGTCTCGGGGACCTTGCGCAGCTCGGCGTTGCTGAGCCTCGCGCTCTCCAGGGTGCGCAGCAGGTCGGTGTCGTACGCGCCGAGCCGGGCGGGCCCGACCAGATGCTCGGCCAACTCGGCGTCGAGCGCCAGCAGATCGCTGACCAGCGCGGGAAGCGTCTTGGTCAGGGCGGGATACGGTCCAGGCGCGTCCCGCAGCACCCGCGCGGCGAGCTGGAAGCGGGTGGCGTCCGCGAGCAGCCGGGCGGTGGGCTCCAGACCGATCCGCAGGCCGTGGTCGGTGAGCAGCCGGCCCGCGAAGGCGTGGTACGTGGAGATGCTGGGCTCGCCGGGAGGGTGCTCGGGGTCGATGGCGTCGGGGTCGGTGACCCCGGCCCGTACGAGCGCCTTGCGCACCCGCTCGGCCAGCTCACCGGCCGCCTTGTTGGTGAACGTCAGCCCGAGGACCTGCTCGGGGGCGACCTGTCCGCTGCCCACCAGCCACACCACCCGGGCGGCCATCACCGTCGTCTTCCCGGAACCGGCTCCGGCCACGATGACCTGCGGGGCCGGCGGCGCGGTGATGCAGGCCGTCTGCTCCGGGGTGAAGGGAATCCCCAGAAGCTCCTTGAGCTGCTCGGGATCGGTGAGATGTACGGACACCTCAGGGAGGCTATCGGCCACCTCTGACAACGGGGTGGGGCGGCCTCGCGCGTGGCCTCAGGTGACGCGGCCCCCGGTGAGGCGGCCCCAGGTGACGCGGCCCCAAGTGAGGCGGCCCCCGGTGACGCGGCCGACCTCGATCTCATTCCACGACCTGCTGCCCCTCCGGCTGCGCGCTGCACGACGCGCGGAACGCACAGTGGCCGCAGTGCTGGCCCGTGGTCGGGGTGAAGCGTTCGTCGAGTACGCGGCCGGCCGCCGTCGTCAGGAGTTCACCCACCCACTCCCCCGCCAGTGGCTCCTGTGCCTGGATCTTGGGAAGTTCCTCGCCGCCCTCCTTCTTCGGCGCGGCCTGGCGCAGTTGGACGAGTTCCGCGCCGCCCGGCTCCGGGCGGCGGCCGTCGAAGAGCTCGTCCAGCGCGCCTTCGCGCACCGCCAGCTGGTAGACGGCGAGCTGGGGGTGGTGGGCGACCTCGTCCTTGGTCGGGGCCTGCTTCCCGGTCTTGAAGTCGACGACATAGGCGCGGCCTTCCGCGTCCTGCTCGACCCGGTCCATGGAGCCCCGGACGCGCACCTCGTACGCGCCCGCTTCGAGGGTGACGTCGAATCCGTGCTCCGTGGTGGCGGGCGTACGGCCGCGGTCCATGACATGCCAGCGCAGAAAGCGTTCGAGCGCGACCCTCGCCTGCGTCTTCTCCTGCTGGGATTTCCAGGGTGCGTCGAAGGCGAGCGCGTCCCATACGGAGTCCAGCCGCTCCATCAGGACGTCGAGATCGGCGGGGGTACGGCCGGACGCCACCTCGTCCGCCAGGACATGGACGACATTGCCGAAGCCCTGCGCGGCGGTGGCGGGCGCGTCCGCCTTCACCTCGCGTCCCAAAAACCACTGGAGCGCGCAGGTGTTCGCCAGTTGGTCGAGGGCGCTGCCGGAGAGCGCGACGGGCTGGTCACGGTCGCGCAGCGGGACCGTGCTGTGAGTCGGCTCGTACAGGCCCCACCAGCGGTGCGGATGCGCGGCCGGGACGAGCGCCTGGTCGTCCTCGTCGCTGAGCGCCGCGAGCCGGGCGAGCCGACGGGCGGCGGCATCACGGAGCGCCGGGGACGCCTCCGGGTCGACCGTGGTGGCACGCAGTTCGGCGACGAGCGCGGCGACGGCGAGCGGGCGGCGGGGGCGGCCGGTGATGTCCCTGGGCTCCACGCCGAGTTCGGTGAGGAAGCGGGAGGGCTGGTCGCCGTCGTCGGCCGGTGCCTTGACGGCGGTCACGACCAGCCGGTCGCGGGCACGGGTCGCCGCCACGTAGAACAGCCTGCGCTCCTCCGTGAGGAGCGCGCCGGGGGAAAGGGGCTCGGCCAGTCCGTCGCGGCCGATCCTGTCCGCCTCCAGGAGGGAGCCGCGCCGCCGCAGATCGGGCCAGAGCCCCTCCTGCACACCGGCGACGACGACAAGGCGCCATTCGAGCCCCTTCGAGCGGTGCGCCGTCATCAGCCGTACGGCATCGGGGCGTACGGCCCTGCGGCTGAGCGTGTCGGCGGCGATGTCCTGGGCGTCGAGCTCTTCCAGGAAGTTCAGCGCGCCCCGGCCGCCGGTGCGTTCCTCCGCGCGCGCGGCCGCGTCGAAGAGGGCGCACACGGCATCGAGATCGCGGTCGGCGTTACGGCCGCCCGCGCCGCCGCGCAGCGCGGAGCGTTCGAGCCGGCCCGGCCAGGGCGTGCCGTCCCACAGCTCCCACAGGGCCTCCTCGGCGGTGCCGCCGCCTTCGAGCAGTTCGCGCGCCTTGCGCAGCAGCGCGCCGAGCCGCTGCGCGCCACGGGCGTACGCGGGGTCGTGCGCCACCAACCGCTCGGGCTCCGCGAGCGCCCGCGCGAGCAGCGCGTCCGACGCGGCGGGCAGCCGGTTGCCGCCGGCCCGCTCCTCGTCGCGCAACGCCCGCCCGAGCCGACGCAGATCGGCCGCGTCCATACCGCCGAGGGGAGAGGTGAGGAGGGCGAGAGCCGTCTCGACATCGAGCCAGGAGGTGACGGGAGCGACGAAAGCAGGAGCCTCGGCCGCTTCGACGACCCGAGCCCCGCCGTCGACCCCGCCGTCGACCCCGCCGTCGGCCTCGGCGTCGGCGTCGGTCTGCGCGCCGGTCCGTGCGCCGGCCTCGGTGTCTGTCTGCGCGCCGGTCCGTGCGTCGGGCACGACCGTCTCCGCGGCGACCACCGCCGTACCCACGCCCTTCGCGTACCGCGGCGGCCGGCGGATCGCCGCCTCCGCCACCGCGCGCAGCGCCGTCAGCAGCGGGGCCACCGCCGGTTCATGGCGCAGGGGAAGATCGTCGCCGTCGATCTCCAGGGGAACGCCCGCCGAGGTCAGGGCCCGTCGGATCGACGGGATCGTACGGCCGCCCGCGCGCACCAGCACCGCCATGTCGCGCCACGCGATGCCGTCCTCCAGATGCGCGCGGCGCAGGATGTCCGCGATGTTGTCCAGTTCCGTCGACGGCGTCGGGAACGTGTACGTCTCGATCGTGCCGCCCTCGCGCACCGCCGTCGGCTCACGGTGGACCCGTACCTTCTCCGCGGGCAGCCGGGGAAGCGGCATACGGCGGGTCAGCAGCCGGGTCGCCGCCAGCAGTCGAGCACCGGAGCGCCGGGAGACGGTCAGGACCTCCACCGGAGCCGGCCGGCCGTCCCGCCGGGGAAAGGCGTACGGGAAGTCCAGGATGCCGTTCACATCGGCACCCCGGAACGTGTAGATCGACTGGTCGGGATCGCCGAAGGCGACCAGCGTGCGCCCCCCGCCCGCCAGCGCGCGCAACAGCCGGACCTGCGCCGGGTCGGTGTCCTGGTACTCGTCGACGAACACCGCGTCGTACCGCTCCGTCAGCCGCGCCCCGACCTCCGGGCGGGCCGCCAGCAGTACCGCCCGGTGGACCAGTTCCGCGTAGTCGAGCACCCCTTGCATATCCAGGTTGTCCAGATATTCGGCGAGGAAGGCCGCCGCGGCCGACCAGTCGGGACGGCCCGTGCGCCGCGCGAAGACGGCCAGCGCGTCGGGGCCCAGGCCCAGTTCCCTGCTGCGGGCGAGCACGGCCCGTACCTCGTCGGCGAAGCCTCGCGTGGTCAGACACGCGCGCAGTTCGTCCGGCCACCGGACGCGCCCGCGCCCCGCGCGCTCCAGGTCGAGCTGGCCCGCGAGGAGATCGCGTACGGCGACGTCCTGCTCGGGACCGGAGAGCAGCCGCAGAGGCTCGGTGAAAAGTTCGGCCTCCTGATGGGCGCGGATCAGGGCGTAGCAGAAGGAGTGGAAGGTGGTCGCCTGCGGGCCGCGCCCGCCACCGAGTCTGACCGCCATCCGGTCGCGCAGTTCCACGGCGGCCTTGCGGCTGAAGGTCAGCACCAGGATCCGCTCGGGGTCGACGCCCCTGCCGACCCGCGCGGCGACCGACTCCACGAGCGTCGTGGTCTTGCCCGTACCGGGACCGGCCAGCACAAGCAACGGTCCGGTCTCGTGGTCAACCACCCCGCGCTGCGCTGCGTCCAGCCAAGGAGGGTCCACCGGGACCGGCGGGGTACGCACCAGTCGGTATGCGCCCGGAGTCCGCTGCCGTACCCGACGGTGCGGGGTACGCCCGGTGGAAGAGGAGGAGCTCACGTGGTTCGCCGGTCCTGGAGAAGGTGCTGGTGGTGATGGTGCCGGGGGCGCTGACAGGGGCCCGTGTCCCGGCCGGGGCACGGGTGGCGCGTGCCGGTGACGCTACGCCGTCGGGCGACCGGGGCGCATGCGCTCCGGTCCGTCGTCCTCACCGGCGGCCGCGGGGGCGGCGGTCCGCCCTTCGGGCGCCCGAAGGGCGGAAGCTGTCATATGTGAGCCCCCTCGCCCGTGTCCGCGCCGTCCCATCGCGCCCGCTTCATGTCCAGGCGCGGCACATGCCCCTCCGCGCTCCGGGCGGCCTCGCGCAGGGGCGTGCCCTCCTCGCGGTAGTGGTCGAGCGCGCTCAGTTCGTGTCCCGGCAGCAGCACGCCGTCGGATCTGACCACGCGCCACCACGGCACGGCGCCGCCGTAGAGCGCCATGGCGCGGCCGACCTGGCGCGGTCCGCCCTCGCCGAGCCACTCCGCGATATCGCCGTAGGTCATGACCCGGCCGGGCGGGATCAGCTCGGCCACGTCCAGCACGCGCTCCGCGTAGTCGGGCAGCCGCGCCGCCTCGTCCTCCGCGCCCGCGCCCGCGATCGCGTCCACGCTCGCTTCGGCGCTCGCCGGCACGGTCGGCTTCCGGGACTCCTCGCTCCTCATCCGGTCCATCCTGCCGCACCCCACCGACAGCGGCCCCGCCCGCCCGAGCGGCCCCGCATCGCCCGTGCGTCGGAGCGCGTACGCGCGGTCACCGTGTGTACGTACGCACACAAAGGGACGCATCTCACGCGCACGCGGTCCCCGCAATGCACCCTGATGCCCCCGTCTGTCGGCGGCTCGTGCCACCATCATCCGGGCGGTGACTGGTGATACGAGATCAAGAAGAGACGGATTCGACAGAGGAGCGGGACGTGCGGCCTCCGGCGGCGACGCCCACCTCTGGCGCTGAGTCGCGCCCGGACGCGGACGGGACCGGCACCGGCGCCGGTCCTGGCCCGGGGCGGGGCCCCGGCCCCGGCCTCGTACCGGACAGCGAGCCCGGCGCCACCGGCGCCACCCGCGCCGACCGGGTCTCCGGCGACGAGCCGCTGCTCTCCGCCCGTGTCCACCGCCCCTCCGATCTGCTCCGGCTGCTCATCGGCGTCCTCGCCATCGCACTCGTCCTCGGCCTCTCCGCCTTCGCCCATGGCACGACCTCCGGTCTGGAACAGGACATCAGCAAGGGCACGGGCCAGGCACCCGACCTGATGGTCAAGGTGGCCGGCCTGGTGTCGAGCATCGCCGTGCTGCTCGTCCCGGTCGCCTTCGCGATCGAGCGGCTGATCAAACGTGACGGACTACGGATCGCGGACGGGGTGCTCGCCGCCGTCCTGGCACACGGCGTCACCCTCGCCATCGATCTCTGGGTCGCCCGGGCCGCCCCGGAGTCGATCCAGGACGCGCTGACCCGCCCCCAGGGGGCCGCCGGGCTCACCGACCCCGTCCATGGCTATCTGGCGCCTGTCATCGCGTATATGACGGCCGTCGGGATGGCGCGCAGACCCCGCTGGCGGGTCGTGCTGTGGGTGGTGCTGCTGCTCGACGCCTTCGCGATGCTGGTCGCGGGCTACACCACACCGTTCTCGATCATCCTGACCGTACTGATCGGCTGGAGCGTCGCGTACGGCACGCTCTACACCGTCGGCTCGCCCAACGTACGCCCCACCGGGCAGACTCTGATGGCGGGTCTGCGCCATGTCGGCTTCCGTCCGGTCAACGCGATGCGCGCCGAGGATGCCGCCGACTCCGCCGAGCAGGGCGACCGGGGCCGCCGTTATCTGGTCTCCCTGGAGGACGGTCCACCGCTCGATGTCACCGTCGTCGACCGCGAACAGCAGGCGCAAGGCTTCTTCTACCGCGTCTGGCGGCAGCTGACACTGCGCTCCATCACCACCCGCCGGTCCATCCCCTCCCTGCGCCAGGCGCTCGAACAGGAAGCGCTGCTCGCGTACGCGGCCATCGCCGCCGGGGCCAACGCCCCCAAGCTGATCGCCACCTCCGAGCTGGGTCCCGACGCCGTCATGCTCGTGTACGAGCACCTGGGCGGCCGATCGCTGGACTCGCTGCCGGACGAGGAGATCACCGACGAGCTGGTACGGGGCGCCTGGCACCAGGTCAAGGCGCTCCAGTCGCGGCGTATCGCGCACCGCAGGCTCACCGGCGACGCGCTTCTGGTGGACCGCTCCGGCAAGGTGATCCTCACCGAGCTGCGCGGCGGCGAGATCGCCGCGGGCGATCTGGTCCTGCGGATGGACACCGCCCAGTTGCTCACGACGATGGGGCTGCGGGTGGGCGCGGAGCGCTCGGTGGCCGCGGCGGTCGAGGTCCTGGGGCCCGACGCCATCGCCGACTGTCTGCCGCTCCTCCAGCCGATCGCGCTCAGCCGCTCCACGCGCGCGACGCTGCGCAGGCTCGCCCGTGAGCGGTCGCAGCGCGAGCGCGAGGCCGTGCTCCAGGCATCCGAGGCGAACAAGCGCGCCAAGGTGGCGGAGGCCGCCGCCGTGGACGGCGACCGCAAGGCCGTACGGAGATCCCTGCGCGCGGAGAAGCAGGCGGAGAAGCGCGCCATAGACGAGGCCCTCGACGAGGCGCGCGAGGAGGATCTGCTCTCCCAGATGCGCAAGCAGGTGCTGCGGATCCGACCGCAGGCGCCGGTCGAGCCGGTCCGGCTGGAGCGCATCAAGCCCCGTACGCTGCTCAGCTTCATCGCCGGGGCCGTCGCCGCGTACTTCCTGCTCACCACCATCACGCAGGTGGACTTCGGCACGGTCATCGGCCGGGCGCACTGGGGCTGGGTGGCCGCTGCCGTGGCGTTCTCGGCGCTCAGTTATGTCGCGGCGGCGATGAGCCTGCTGGGCTTCGTACCGGAACGGGTGCCCTTCCGGCGCACGGTCGTCGCGCAGGTCGCCGGCTCCTTCGTCAAGATCGTCACGCCCGCCGCGGTCGGTGGCGTGGCGCTGAACACGCGCTTCCTCCAGCGCGCGGGGGTACGCCCGGGGCTCGCCGTCGCCAGTGTCGGCGCGTCACAGCTCTTCGGGCTCGGCGCGCACATCCTGCTGCTGCTGTCCTTCGGCTATCTCACCGGTACGGAGAAGTCGACATCGCTCACCCCGTCCCGGACGGTGATCGCGGGTCTGCTGACGGTCGCGGTGCTGGTGCTGGTCGTGACCGCGATCCCGTTCCTGCGGAAGTTCCTGGTGACGCGGCTGCGCTCGCTGTTCGCCGGGGTGGTGCCCCGCATGCTCGACGTACTCCAGCGGCCGATGAAGCTGCTCACCGGCATCGGCGGGATGCTGTTGCTGACGGGTGTGTTCGTGATGTGTCTGGACGCCTCGATCAGGGCGTTCGACAACGGCAACCAGCAGCTCAGCTACGCGAGCATCGCGGTGGTCTTCCTGGCGGGCAACGCGCTGGGCTCGGCCGCGCCGACGCCGGGCGGTGTGGGCGCGGTCGAGGGCGCGCTGACGCTGGGTCTGCTGGCGGTCGGACTGCCGAAGGAGGTCGCCGCGCCCGCCGTGCTGCTCTACCGGCTGCTCACACTGTGGCTGCCCGTGCTGCCCGGCTGGCTGAGCTTCAGCCACCTCACGCGCAAGGGAGCGTTGTAGGAGTTGGAGGAAGAGTCTTCGAAGGGGCGCCTGTCCGCCGCCACCCGCATGGACCGCGGCCCCGAGCGGCCCATGCCCCCGGGGCGCACGATGGGTGCATGTCACACTCCCCCGCCGCCGCCCTGTCCGTCCTCTCCCCGCGGCGCGTCCCGGCCCTGGCGGCTGTCACCGCCGCCGCCCTGCTGGCCGTCACGGGATGCTCCGACAACAGCGACGCCTCCGCGCCGGGCAGCTCCCACGGCGGGAACACCCGGAGTACGGACAGGCCCAAGGATCTGGCGACGCAGCGGCTGACCTGGAAGGCGTGCAAGGCCCCGTCGGTCGCGGAGGGCGGCGGTACGGCGCCCTCCCCGCTGCCCGGCGGCGCCACGTGGGAGTGCTCCTACATGAAGGCGCCGCTCGACTACGCCAAGCCGGACGGCGACACGATCGATCTGGCGCTGATCCGGGCCAAGGCCCGCGACACGAAGCAGCGCATCGGCTCGCTCATCTTCAACTTCGGTGGCCCCGGCGGCTCCGGCATCACAGGACTGCCGTCCTTCGCCCAGGACTACGAGAAGCTGCGCGCCCGCTACGACCTGGTCAGCTTCGACCCGCGCGGGGTCGGCGACAGCGACGGCGTGAAGTGCGAGGGCGACAGACAGCTCGACGCCTACTTCGCCCAGGACGCCACCCCCAGCACGCCCGCCCAGGTGAAGACCTTCACCAATGGACTCGCCACCTTCGCCGCCGCCTGCGAGAGGAACTCCGGCGACACACTTCCGTATGTCGGTACGACGAACGCCGCCCGCGACATGGAGCTGATGCGCCAGGTCCTCGGCGACAGCAAGCTCCACTACTTCGGCATCTCGTACGGCACCGAACTGGGCGGCGTCTACGCCCATCTCTATCCGAAGTCCGTCGGCCGGGCGGTCTTCGACGCCGTCGTCGACCCGACCCAGAACTCCGAACAGGGCTCGCTCGGCCAGGCGAAGGGCTTCCAGCTCGCGCTGGACAACTTCGAGAAGGACTGCATCGCGCGCGGCGACGCCTGCGTACTGCCCGGCACCACCCCGAAGGAGATCGAGGGGTTCATCACCAAGCTGCTCGCCCGGCTCGACAAGCGGCCGATCGCGGGCATCGGCGACCGCAAGCTGACCCAGACACAGGCCACCAACGGCATCGCCCAGGCGCTCTACTCGAAGGACTTCTGGCCGTATCTGGAACAGGGGCTCGACGAGGCCGACGGCGGCAACGGCGCTCTGTTGCTCGCGCTCTCCGACTCGATGAACGGCCGTGACCAGTACGGCAGGTACAGCAATCTCCAGGCCGCCAACGTGGCCATCAACTGCGCCGACTCCAAGGAGCGCTACACGGTGGCGCAGACCCAGGCGAGGCTCCCCGAGTTCCGCAAGGCGTCGCCGGTCTTCGGGGAGTACCTGGGCTGGGGAATGATGAGCTGCACCAAGTGGCCGGTGCCGGGGCAGTGGTCCACCCCCGACGTCAGCGCGAAGGGCTCCGCCCCGATCCTGATCGTCGGCAACACCGGTGACCCGGCGACCCCGTACGCGGGCGCCAGGGCGATGGCCAAGGCGCTGGGCGAGGGGGTCGGCACCGAGATCACGTACCACGGCCAGGGGCACGGTTCCTACGACAGCGGCAATCCCTGCGTCCAGGGGGCGGTGAACGGCTATCTACTGAACGGAAAAGTGCCGCCCGCGGGTACGGTCTGCCGCTGAGCCGCCCTCGGTTGTCCTCGCCCGCCGGACCGGATTGAATGACGCCATGTCTCGCCGTACTCGGATATCCGCCCTGCTCACGGTGTCATTCCTGCTGACCGTCACCGGGTGCGGGGGTGGTACGGGGAACCCTCCGCCCGACGCCAAGGCGACCGCTTCCCCATCGGCCCAGGCCAACGCCGAGGGCGCCGCGCCGGAGCCCGCCTCCCTGCCCCGACTGCCCGCCTCGCTCACCGGACAGCGGCTCGACTGGAAGCGCTGCGAAGCGCCGACGAAGGCGTGGGGCAGCGCGGCGAAGGCCCCCGGAGACGGCTGGAAGTGCGCCACGATGCTGGCGCCGCTCGACTACCGCGCGCCGGACGGCGAGACCATCGGGATCGCCCTGATCCGCTCCGCGGCCGAGGACAAGGCCAGCCGGATCGGCTCGCTCCTGTTCAACTTCGGTGGACCCGGCGGCTCGGGGGTGGCCTCGCTCCCCGCCTTCGCCGACTCGTTCACCGCGCTCAGGACCCGGTACGACCTCGTCGGCTTCGACCCGCGCGGGGTCGCGGAGAGCTCCGGTGTGGTGTGCCGTAACGACCGGCAGACGGAGAAGGCCCTCCGTATCGACACGACCCCCGACACCCCGGCCGAGGAGAGGACCTACCTCGCCGACTCCGCGGCCTTCGGAGCGGACTGCGCGCGCGGTTCCGGGCAGTTGCTGCCCCATGTCGGCACCGCCAACGCGGCCCGTGACATGGATCTGATGCGCCAGGTCCTCGGCGACGACACGCTCAGCTATCTGGGCTTCTCGTACGGCACAGAACTGGGCGGGGTCTACGCCCACTTGTTCCCGGCGAAGGTCGGACGGTTCACCCTGGACGCGGTCGTCGATCCGACGGCCGACTACGTGGCGCACTCGCGCAACCAGGCGCTCGGCTTCCAGCGCGCCCTGGAGAACTACTACAAAAGCCGGGGCGTCAGCGCGCAGGCGGGCACCGCACGGATCGTGCGGCTGCTCGACCGCCTCGACCACGAGCCCCTGCCGACCGGTACGGGGCGCAGGCTCACCGAGAACCTCGCGCTCACCGGCATCATCAGCACGCTGTACAGCGAGGACAGCTGGCCGGATCTGACCGACGCGCTGGACGCGGCCGAGGGCGGCGACGGCGGCGAGCTGCTGCGGCTGGCCGACTCGTACAACGACCGCGACGCACAGGGCCACTACGGCACGGCGCAGCAGTCGCAGCGCGCCATCTCCTGCGTGGACGCGAAGGGGCGCGTCACCGCGGCGGAGGTCAAGTCCGGGCTGCTGGCGGACTTCCGGAAGGTGTCACCCGTCTTCGGCCCCTATCTGGCCTGGGATCTGGCCGGCTGGTGTGCCGACTGGCCGGTGGCCGGCGAGCACGAGACACCGGAGGTGGCGGCGCCGGGCGCGGCCCCGATCCTGGTCATCGGCGGCAAGGGGGATCCGGCGACGCCGTACGAGGGCGCGCGGCGGATGGTGGAGGAGCTGGGCGACGGGGTCGGGGTCCTGATCACCTTCGAGGGCGAGGGCCATGGCGCGTACACCACGGGCAACCGCTGTATCACCGGCGCGGTGGACGACTACTTCCTGCACGGCACGGTCCCGGCCGCCGGGACGAGCTGTTCGTAGCGGGTCCGCGCATGACGAAGGGGCCGGCCCACGCGCGTGGGCCGGCCCCTTCGTTCGTACCGACGAGGCACCGGGTCGTGTCGGACGTACCGACGCGGCGCCGGGTCGTGTCGGACCGTGCCGGGCTCAGTAGATCGGCTTCTCCGGCTCGATCTGGTTGACCCAGCCGATGACTCCGCCGCCGACATGCACCGCGTCCGAGAAGCCCGCCGACTTCAGCACCGCGAGGACTTCCGCACTGCGGACACCCGTCTTGCAGTGCAGGACGATCTTCTTGTCCTGCGGCAGGGTCGCCAGGGCGGTCCCCATCAGGAACTCGTTCTTCGGGATCAGCTTGGCGCCGGGGATCGAGACGATCTCGTACTCGTTCGGCTCGCGCACATCGATGATCTCGATGTTCTCCTTCTCGTCGATCCACTCCTTGAGCTGCTTGGGAGTGATCGTCGAGCCGGCCGCCGCCTCCTGGGCCTCCTCGGACACGACGCCGCAGAAGGCCTCGTAGTCGATGAGCTCGGTGACGGTGGGGTTCTCGCCGCAGACGGCGCAGTCGGGGTCCTTGCGGACCTTGACCTGGCGGTACTGCATCTCCAGGGCGTCATAGATCATCAGCCGGCCGACCAGCGGCTCGCCGACGCCCGCGAGGACCTTGATCGCTTCGGTGACCTGGATGGACCCGATGGAGGCGCAGAGCACACCCAGCACGCCACCCTCGGCGCAGGAGGGAACCATGCCCGGGGGCGGCGGCTCCGGGTAGAGGCAGCGGTAGCAGGGGCCGTGCTCGGACCAGAACACGCTGGCCTGACCGTCGAAGCGGTAGATCGAACCCCAGACGTACGGCTTGTTCAGCAGCACACAGGCGTCATTGACCAGATAGCGGGTGGCGAAGTTGTCCGTACCGTCCACGATCAGGTCGTACTGCGAGAAGATGTCCATCACGTTCTCGGCCTCAAGCCGCTCTTCGTGGAGGATCACCTTCACATAGGGGTTGATTCCGAGAACGGAGTCACGCGCGGACGCGGCCTTGGACCGGCCGATGTCGGCCTGGCTGTGGATGATCTGACGCTGTAGGTTCGACTCGTCGACCTCGTCGAACTCCACGATGCCGAGTGTGCCGACACCGGCCGCGGCCAGGTACATCAGAGCCGGGGAGCCGAGGCCACCGGCACCCACACACAGCACCTTCGCGTTCTTCAGCCGCTTCTGCCCGTCCATCCCGACGTCCGGGATGATCAGATGACGGGAGTACCTGCGGACCTCGTCGACGGTGAGCTCGGCAGCGGGCTCGACCAGGGGTGGCAGCGACACAGGGACCTCAACAGGGGGTTGGTCGGTCAATCAGTACGGTTGTTCTGCCTGTAACACTGCCACGGCCCTTCTCATTCCGAGACACCTGGTCCGACTCGCGAGACGATTTCGTCCCAGAAGCCGGGCAGTGTCTCGAATGACCCGTTGCGGGCGCTCCGGTCGACGGCATCAGCCCTGTCGGTGCGGTCGGTCCGGCCGGTCCGGTCAGCCCAGTCGGTGCGGTCGGTGCGGTCGGTGCGGTCGGTGCGGTCGGTGCGGTCGGTGCGGTCGGTGCGGTCGGTGCGGTTAGCTCGGTCGGTGCGGTCGGTGCGGTCGGTGCGGTCGGTGCGGTCGGTGAAGAAGATCGTGCCCGCCCCCTGCCAGCGGGCGATCCGTATCGCCTCTTCCAGATGGCCGCGCGGCACCCCGTGAACGAGATGGGCGAAGCGCTCCGGCGGGTGCTCCGCCGTCCATTCCGCCGCCTGCGACCAGCGGTAGTCCGCCCACGCCCCGGTGAAGGTCACCAGCTGATCGGCGACCTCCGCGTATCCGGGGTACGGATGGACCCCGTGCCCCAGGACGAGGAACCCGCCGTCGAGCACCGCCCCGAGGGCCGCCGCCAGCCGCCGTGTCGCGGGAAGTCCGGCGGGGCCCGCCGGGCACCGGTCGAGAAAGAACCCGTCGACGCGGTACCAGTCGAAGAACCGCCGCGCCTCGGAGACCAGCTCGCCCGCGGAGCGGGTGCCGTACGCCAGGTCGAGATGGCCGAGCACCCTGGATCCCGCGTTGGTGAGCCGGCCCGCCGCCGCCAGACAGTGCGGATCGGGGCAGTCGCCGGGGCCGTCCGCGACATTGAGGACGGTCCAGTGCAGCGGAGTTCCGGGGCGGGTCAGTTCGGCCCACTCGACGGGGGCGAGCAGCGGATGCGCGTACCCGGGAACGCCGATGCCGAGCCGGCCCTCCTCGGTGGCGGAGAGCCGGCCGCCGGTTCTGGTCAGATGCGGCACGCCGCCTCCATCCAGATATCGGCGAGTGACTCCTCCAGATTGATCCGGGGCCGCCAGCCGAGCCGGTCACGGGCGGTCCGTACGTCGGCCTGCTGCCAGCTGCCGCAGCCGTCGGGGTACGGGAAGGGGGCCGTGCCCAGGTGTTCGGGCGCCGACTCGCCCCGGGGCGCGCCGATAGTGGCGTGGCCGGCCCGCATCGGCCCGGGGGGATGGTCCAGTTCGTGCAGGGCGCCCGCGTACCCGGCGACCCGCGCCAGTACGGCGGCGGCGTCCCGCAGCCGCACCGCGCGTCCGGTGCCGATATTGACGACGCCCTGGGCGGCGGAGAGGGAGGCGGCGTGCACGGCGCGCGCCACGTCGCGTACGTCGACGAAGTCGCGCTGCACTCCGAGGCCGCCGAGCTTCAGCTCACCGTCGCCGGACTGCATGGCGCGGCGCATCGCCTCGGCGAGCCGGCCCAGCGGGGAGCCGGCCGGGGTGCCGGGGCCCACGGGCGAGAACACCCGCAGCACGATCGCGTCGAGTCCGGATCCCAGCACCAGTTCGGAGGCGGCGAGCTTGCTCACGCCGTACGGGCCGCCGGGGCGCGGTACGGCGTCCTCGGCGGTCGACGAGCCGTGCTGGGACGGGCCGTACTCGGAGGCGCAGCCGAGCTGGACGAGCCGCGCGCCGCAGCGGCTGCGGCGCAGGGCCTCGCAGACCGTGGCGACGGCGACCGTGTTGTGCCGGGTCAGCTCGCGCGCGCCGCCGCGGGTGGCTCCGGCGCAGTTGATGATGACCCCGGGGTGGACGGCGTCCAGGAAGCGGGTGAGGGCTCCCGGGGAGCCGCCCGCGAGATCGAACCGTACGTCGGCGTCGTCGCCCCGGCCGAGCGCGGTGAGGTGCACGGCGGGATCGGCGAGCAGCCGGTCGGCCACGAAGCGGCCGAGGAAACCGTTGGCACCGAGCAGCAGGACCCTCATCGCGCGGCCCCTCTCTGCCGACAGGCCGGTACGGGGGCCGGTGCGGCGGCCCGTGCCGCGGATCGCGGAGTCATCTCTGTTCTTCTCCTTCACGAGGTGGTGCTGAGGCACGAGGTGGTGCTGAGGGTGACGGTGGGTGCGAGTGCGCCGCCCGGAGTGGGGGCGAGTGCGCCGTGTGCGCCGGGCGCGCCGTCGTTCTCCTCGCCGAGGACAGCGGTGGCGAGAAGGTCGGACATCGCGCTCCCCCGCTCCGGCGTACGCCCCCGGAGAGACCGCGTTGGCGCACACCGGCGCATCGCCCCACTCCCCGGCTCGCCCGCCCACGGCGCGCGGGCCGTCAGCGGGCAGCACCCGTGCGGCCCTACGCCGTACCCCGTGACCAGCGGCGACGCTCCGAAGAAGCGTTTGGCCAGCGGCCCGCGCGGCGCGGTGGAGCCGCCGGACGCGGCGCGGCGTAGATCGGGCACGGGCGCGGAGTGCGCACTCCGGCGTGCGCCGGGGGTACGGCAGGACGCCACCGGCGGCCGTACGGCGGTTCGCCGCCCGGCGAGGTCGCCGAGGAGGCGATGCCCCGCCGCGAACCGGCCGTGGTCGCACCGGGGCCAGAACCCACCCGGCGCATACGGACAGCCACTGTCCGTAAGCAGTCCGACCCGCACGCGGGCACCCCCGATCTCCCTTGTGGGCGGCCGCCGTTGATCCGGCGACTCGCAGCGGGACGACCGTAAGCGGATAAGCCGGTGGTGCGACGGACGGTTGTCCGTCGCACCACCGGAAGGGGTGAATGCACGTAACTTTCCCGTACCGGTAGCGTTCTGTCGCGCTACGGAACGGACCGACTACATGAGGTCAGGCCACGGCCAGGTGCTCGCGGGCACGGGGAGGGCCCGACGCGGCGACATGCCGACGTACAAGAGACGACCCCGGGTTCGATGTCGACGAGGCGCAACGAGGCGCAACGGGGTGCGCGGCAGTCATGAGACGGTCGTCTCAACTACGTGGAAAGACCCAGGGGTTCGGCTTGCACTTGATCCCCCCGATGTCCAGCGACTTGGTCTGCTGCTGCATCACCGGAGCGAGCGCCCCGGGCGTGTGGCAACTCACATGATTGTGTCCGAGCCGGTGTCCGACCTCGTGGTTGATCAGCATCTGCCGGTAGGCGAGCATCGCCTTGTCACCGAAGGTCTTCGCGCCCTGTGCCCAGCGGAACGCGTTGATCATGACGCGGTCGGTCGAGGCCGAGTCGCAGGACACATTGTCGATGGTCGTGTCCAGACCGGACTTGGCGCACCAGACGCCGGTGGTCCCCGGGCTCGCGAGGGTGATCACGAAGTCGGCCTCGCCGCTGGAGACCCGTTCGAAGGTCATGGCGCCGTTGTGGGCCCAGCTCCGGTCGTCGTTCAGGGTCTTCTGGACCGCTTCGGCGAAGAGCCCGCCGTCCAGCCCGAGCCCCTTCTCGACGTCCACGCGGTAGCGGAACTTCTGCCCCTTGCCCGGC
The DNA here is from genome assembly GCF_040303865.1 of Streptomyces sp. NPDC094034. Lineage (NCBI taxonomy): Bacteria > Bacillati > Actinomycetota > Actinomycetes > Kitasatosporales > Streptomycetaceae > Streptomyces > Streptomyces sp. NPDC094034. Next base: position 103,645 of record NZ_JBEOUD010000005.1, read on the forward strand.
GCCTTGGCGAGACCGGGTACGGCGGTGAAGTCGCCCGAGGCCGTCAGTTCCGGATCGAGCGGGAACTGGCGGGTCATCAGCTGCGCGTAGGTGGGCGCCGGGGCCGCCGCCGCGGCGGCGGACCGTGTCGGGGTGGGCCGGCCCTTGTTGCGCGAGGTGTCATCGCTGTCGGCACGGTCGGTGCCGCCGGCGGCCCGCGCGTCGGCCCGGTCCGTACCGCCGTCGGTGACCTGCCCGGCGACGACGACCACGAGGACCGTGGTCACCGCGGCGGCGGCGATCCCGGTGAGCGTGCGTCCCTTGCCGCCTCTGGCGGGCTCCGCCGATACCGGCTCCGTATCGCCACCGCCGCCGGGGCCGTCGGCGCCGCCGTCCTGGTCACCGAGGGGGCCCGGCCCGGGGGCGCCGTCCTTCGAGACGGCCGTACGGGAAGCCGGGGCGCTGAAGGCGTCGAACGCGTCGTCGTCGAACGCCTCGACGAACTCCCGTCGCGGTCCCGGGATCCGCGGCGCGGCCGGCGCCGGCGCCGTGGGCGTCGAAGTCCCGGGCGCACCGGGCTGCTTGGGCGGGGCCGCGGCGCGCGGAGCGGGGTCGCGCGAAGTGCCCCGGCGCTGCTCACCGCCCCAGCCGCCGCCGGCCTCACGCTGCTCGGGGTGACCGCCGCGCACCTGCGGCACGCCCTGCGCGGGGGTGGTGTAGGCCGGGCCGCCGTGCTGCTGTTCCGGGTCCGCGTCCTGGCCGTCCGGTCCCCGCCCGCGCCGTCCCTTGCCCGATCCGGCCCGCGCCGACGCCGGTTCGCCCGCCGCGACCGGGGCCGTGGACCGCGTGCCCTGGGGTACGGGGCCCTTGCGGCTGTGTCGTCCCACGGCCCGGATCAGCTCCTGTCGTAGTCATCGATGAGTTCCCGGCAGGCCTGCGCGACCTGCCGCGGGTACTCCATCATGGCAACATGTCCGGCGTCGGGGAGGGTCAGCAGCCGGGAACCGCGGAACGCGGCCGACGCTCTGCGGGCCATCCGGTACGAAACGAGCAGGTCCCGCCCACCGTAGACGAGCAGCGTCGGGGCCAGCACCCGCTCGGCCTGCCGCCACAGCCCATGTTGACCACCCAAGGTGTACGCGTTGACGATACCGCGCGCCGAGTTGGTCATCGCGTCCCAGAAATAGGGCAGTTGCAGTCGCCGCTCCATCTCCTGTACGGCGTGGCGCAGTTCCTCCTCGGTCACCGACGAGGGATCGCCGTACGTGATGTCCATCGCACCCCGGGTGCGCTGCTCCGGTGTCCAGTGCCGGGTCAGCCGGCCGAACAGCGAGGCGACACCGGGCAGCGCGAGCAGCGCGGTGGGCAGCGCGGTGCGCTGGACCAGGAGCTCCGGCAGCGCGGGCGAGACCAGCGTCAGGGTCCGCACCAGATCGGGTCTGGCCGCCGCGACGCGGGTGGCGACGGCGCCCCCGAGGGAGTTGCCGAAGAGATGGACGGGGCCGCGCCCCGTCACGTCCAACAGCCGGATCACCGCGCGGGCTTGGCCGCTGACCGAGTAATCGCCGTTGTCCGGCGGTGGCGAGTCCCCGAAGCCGGGCAGATCGACGGCCTCGCCGTCGACGATGTCCGCCAGGAGCGACATGAGCGCCGACCAGTTCTGCGACGAGCCGCCGAGCCCGTGCACATACAGCGCGGGCGGCGCGCCGGACCGGGATGCCGGCCGGCACCGTACGTTCAGCGTCAGTCCCGGCAGCGTGACGGAACGGAGCCGCTCCCCGTCCGCGACCCGTACGGGACTCACCTTCGGCGCCATGGCGGCGGCGACGGCTTCCGGCAGCTCGGTCGACGACATGCCGCAATGTTACGAGACGATCACGCCCCGGTCCGTGTGTTCGGCGTCACAAGCCGCATGGCGTCTCACACCCCCGGCTTCTAGGCTCGTAGGGGAGAGAAAGGGCACGCCATGGCGGTTGACCCCAGGGATCCCGAGACCTTCGAGACGAACGACGAGGACGCCGAGCTGGACGAGGAGGTCCCCGAAGCCGACGCCGCGGAACAGCACACGGACGTACGGCCCGGGGGCGACGAGCCCCTGACGCGTACCGACCCGGACAGGGCCGACGAAGCGGACGCGGCCGATCAGGCGCGGGCGGTCGGCACCGACGAGGACGACGACTACCGTCAGTGACCGAGCGCCGAGGGTCCAGCGACCAAGCGCCGGGTACGCCCGCCGGAGGCTGCCGGACCCCAAAAAAACGGGTCCTCACCACGCACAGCCGGGTTACCCAAAAGTACGATGGCCAGGCGGCGCACAGCGCGCACGGAACGAATTTTGGGAGGCGGCGTGACAGCCATAGAGCAGACAGAGGCGGCGCGCCCGCGAGGCACGCGCCTGCCGCGTCGCGCCCGACGCAATCAGCTGCTGGGCGCGGCTCAGGAAGTGTTCGTCGCACAGGGCTATCACGCGGCCGCGATGGATGACATCGCCGAGCGGGCCGGCGTCAGCAAGCCCGTCCTCTATCAGCACTTCCCCGGCAAGTTGGAGCTGTACCTCGCCCTGCTCGACCAGCACTGCGAGAGCCTGCTCCAGGCGGTCCGTACGGCGCTCGCTTCCACGACGGACAACAAGCAGCGCGTCGAGGCCACCATGGACGCGTACTTCGCCTATGTCGAGGACGAGGGCGGCGCCTTCCGGCTGGTCTTCGAGTCCGACCTGACGAACGAGCCCGCGGTGCGCGAGCGCGTGGACCGGGTCGCGCTCCAGTGCGCGGAGGCCATCTCGGATGTGATCGCCGAGGACACCGGGCTCTCCAAGGACGAGTCCATGCTGCTGGCCGTGGGGCTCGGCGGCGTCTCCCAGGTGGTGGCCCGCTACTGGCTCTCCAGCGAGTCCGCGATCCCCCGTGATCAGGCGGTCCGGCTCCTCACCTCGCTGGCCTGGCGCGGGATCGCCGGCTTCCCGCTGCACGGCAGTGAGCCGCACTGAACGGCGGGTGTTCGCTGCGGGCGTTGCCCCGCGGCGCCTTCCGGATGGTCACTCCGGGCTAATGTGTGCTGCGTACCGCGCGGCTGGCCGCGCAACGCAGACCGTTCGGAGGGACATAGCCGTGGAGGTCAAGATCGGCGTGCAGCACACGCCCCGCGAGATCGTTCTGGAGAGCGGGCAGACCGCCCAGGAGGTCGAGCGCGCCGTCGCCGACGCGCTGGCCGGCAAGGCGCAGTTGCTCAGTCTCACGGACGACAAGGGGCGCAAGGTGCTCGTACCGGCCGAGCGGATCGCGTACGTGGAGATCGGTGAGCCGGCCACCCGACGCGTCGGGTTCGGCGCTCTGTAGTCACTGTCGACTCACCGTCGTCACGGACATCCGGGAATGGCCCGGCGGGACACCCGCCGGGCCATTTCGCTGTCCATTCCGCTGTCCATTCACCTGTCCGTACCCGCGAGTTCCGCTGTGCGCGTAGCCGCGCTCTCCCGGGGGTCCGTCGGGGTTGCGTCCCGCGCCCTCCGGGTAGTGACGTGCTGGGCCCAAAGCCCTGACCACATGTCACTTTCGGCGTCGTGAGGTGATCAGCAGTGATCTGGGAAGTTCTCGGATCGGTCCTGCTCGGACTCGGTCTTTCGTGGGCCGCCGCGAGCCGGCTGTCCCACCGGCTGCCGGCTCACCGGACGGTGTTCACGGCCGGCCCCGTCGGCGCGCTCTTCGGCGCCTATGTGACGCACATGGCGCTCGGCGCCGGTCATATCGCCGCGACGCTCATCGGCGCCCTGCTGGTGGGGGCGGTGCTGCTGTCGCTGTTGCTCCGCCCCACGCATCGGGCGCTGCGGCGCCCCCAGATCTCCTCCTGAACCGTGCCCGACCGATCCCGGCCGTTCCCGGCCCTTCCCGACCGATCCCGTTCCCGTCCCGGAGGGCCGCCGGCTCAGGCGGCCAGTCCGAGAGCGGCCATCCGCTTGGTGTGCGCCTCGGTGATCCGGGAGAACATCCGGCCGACCTCCGCGAGATCGAACCCGTCCGCCACCCCGCCCACGAGCATCGTGGAGAGCGCGTCGCGCTCGGCCACCACCCGCTGCGCCTGGGAAAGCGCTTCGCCCATCAGCCGCCGCGCCCAGAGCGCCAGACGCCCGCCCACTCGCGGCTCCGCCTCGATCGCGGCGCGGACCTTCTCCACGGCGAAGTTGCCGTGTCCCGTGTCGTCCAGCACGGCGAGCACCAGCGCGCGGGTGTCGGTGTCCAGCCGCGCGGCCACCTCGCGGTAGAAGTCGCTGGCGATCGAGTCGCCCACATACGCCTTGACAAGACCCTCCAGCCAGTCCGACGGCGCGGTCAGCCGGTGGAAGTCGTCGAGCGCCTTCGCGAAGGGCTCCATCGCGCCGGTCGGCTCGGCGTCGATCGCCCGCAGCCGGTCGTTCAACCGCTCGAAGTGGTGGAATTCGGCGGCGGCCATCTTCGCCAGGGCGGCCTTGTCGGCGAGGGTCGGCGCGAGCTTGGCGTCCTCGGCCAGCCGCTCGAAGGCCGCCAGCTCCCCATAGGCGAGCGCTCCCAGCAGATCCACGACGGCGGCGCGGTACTGCGGCTCGGCAGAGGCCGTGTCCCAGTCCTGGGCGGCGATCCCGGTGGGTTCCTCGGCTGCGGATGCGGGCGTGGTGGCGTTGTCGGGCGTCTCCATGGACCGCACAATAGCCCGCTCTTCGCGCCGCGTAAGGCCCTGGTCAGACACTGTGGCCACACCGTTCCGACGAATTCGCCCAACACACATGCGCGATTCCGGGGTACAGTGGTAATGGCGCCTGCCGAATATTCGGCGGGCGATCGCAGTGTTAGACAGTGTTTGAACGAGGGTCGTCCCTCGTGCAGGCCCCATGAGGATGCCCGGTCGGTGGCCCGATCGGCTCCGACCCGACCGCCCTCCACGCGGATCGTACGCACAGCAGCGTACGGCCGCAGATGAGGGGCCCCCTCAGCGGTTCGAGCGCTCGAGCGACGGCAGTGGTCCCGCGCCATCCGGCCAACCCACGGCCGGCCGAGTACCCAGGTGCGGTACGACCCCCAGCGTTCGCCTCGCGCCGCGTCTCACAGAAGAGGCAGCACCCTGACTACGACTTTCCGAGACCTCGGAATCCTCCCCGAGACAGCCGAAGCGCTAGAAGCCGTCGGCATCCTGTCTCCGTTCCCCATCCAAGAGATGACGCTCCCCGTCGCGCTCTCCGGCAAGGACGTCATCGGACAGGCCAAGACCGGCACGGGCAAGACGCTCGGCTTCGGTCTGCCGCTCCTGGAGCGCGTCACCGTCCCCGCGGACATCGAGACCGGCCGGGCCGGGCCCGAGAAGCTCACGAACGCCCCGCAGGCGCTCGTCGTCGTCCCCACCCGCGAGCTGTGCACGCAGGTCACCAATGATCTGCTGACGGCCGGCAAGGTGCGTAACGTCCGGGTCCTGGCGATCTACGGTGGCCGTGCCTACGAGCCGCAGGTCGAGGCCCTCAAGAAGGGCGTCGATGTGATTGTCGGCACCCCGGGCCGGCTGCTCGACCTGGCGGGCCAGAAGAAGCTCGATCTCTCCCATGTGCGCGCGCTCGTCCTGGACGAGGCCGACGAGATGCTCGACCTGGGCTTCCTGCCCGACGTCGAGAAGATCATCCAGCTGCTGCCGCCCAAGCGGCAGACGATGCTGTTCTCCGCGACGATGCCGGGCGCGGTCATCGGTCTCGCCCGCCGTTACATGTCGCAGCCCACCCACATCAGCGCCACCTCGCCGGACGACGAGGGCGCGACCGTCGCCAACACGACGCAGCGCGTCTACCGCGCCCACTCCATGGACAAGCCGGAGATGGTCGCCCGCATCCTCCAGTCCGAGGGGCGCGGCCTGGCGATGATCTTCTGCCGTACGAAGCGTACGGCCGCGGACATCGCCGACCAGCTCGCCCAGCGCGGCTTCGCCTCCGGCGCGGTCCACGGCGACCTGGGCCAGGGCGCCCGCGAGCAGGCGCTGCGCGCCTTCCGCAACGGCAAGGTCGATGTGCTCGTCTGCACCGATGTCGCCGCGCGCGGTATCGATGTCGAGGGCGTGACCCATGTGATCAACTACCAGTCGCCGGAGGAGGAGAAGACCTACCTCCACCGCATCGGCCGCACGGGCCGGGCGGGCGCGTCGGGCACCGCCGTCACGCTGGTCGACTGGGACGACATCCCGCGCTGGCAGCTGATCAACAAGGCGCTGGACCTCGGCTTCCCCGACCCGCCGGAGACGTACTCCACGTCCCCGCACCTGTTCGAGGAACTGAACATCCCCGCCGGGACCAAGGGCGTCCTGCCGCGCGCGGAGCGTACGCGCGCCGGTCTGTCCGCGGAGCAGGTCGAGGACCTCGGCGAGACGGGCGGCCGCGGCCGTAAGTCCGCCGCCCCCGCGGCGGCGGTACGGGAAGAGCGCCCGGCGCGTACGCGCACTCCGCGCCAGCGCCGCCGAACCCGTGGCGGGACCCCGCTGGGGGCGGCCGGTACGGCGGCCGAGCCGCAGTCCCCGAGCGCGGAGCCGCGGTTCCAGGCCGCCGAGCCGCAGTTCCAGACGGCCGTGCCGCGGTTCCAGAGCGCCGAGCCGCAGTTCCAGACCGCCGTGCCGATGGACGTGCCCGAGCGCGTGGAGCGGGCCGCCGAGCCGCGTACGCCGCGCCGTCGCCGCCGTACCCGCGGCGGAGCCGGCTCCGTTGCCGAGACACCGGCCGTGGAGACCCCGGCCGCCGTCACGGCCCCGGATGTCGTGGCGGAGCCGGCCTTCTCCGACCCGGAGGCGGAGCCCGTGGCCAAGCCGCGCCGCCGTCGCACCAGGGCCGCGAAGCCCGCGGCCGACCCGGCCACGACGGTCGAGACGGCCGCGGTCACCGAGCCGGGCGACGCCCCCGAGGCGCCGGTCGCCGAGACCAAGCCGCGTCGCCGTACCCGCGTCGCCAAGTCCGTGGCCGAGGCCGCGGAGTCGGTGGTGGTGGAGTCGGCGGACGCCAAGGCCGAGGCCCCCGTCGCGGCGACCAAGCCCCGTCGCCGCACCCGCGTCGCCAAGCCGGCCGCCGAGGCCGTCGAGACCGCCGCGACCGCGGAGGCACCCGAAGCGGAGGCGGAGGCCACGACCAAGCCGCGCCGCCGCCGTACGCGCACGACAGCGGCGAAGACCGAGAGCTGACGTAGGCGCAGCACAGCCGGATGGCCCGACGCCCCCAGACGGGGGTGCCGGGCCATCGGCGTTCCCGGCCCTGCCCCGCCCCCCCCACCGGACCTACCCCACCCCCCCCCAAGGCACCGCAGGGCCTAACCTCTTCGCATGAGTCGGCCGCCCACGTTCGTCCCGCCCTCCTGTGCCCGTGCCCATACGCTCGCGACCCGTCGCGGCCCCTTCGCCACGCTCGACGCGCGGCCGGCCGGGGAGCCGCGCGGCACCGCGCTGATGCTCCCCGGCTTCACCGGGAGCAAGGAGGACTTCATCGCGCTGCTGACGCCCCTCACGGAGGCCGGCTACCGGGTCGTCTGTGTGGACGGCCGCGGCCAGTACGAGACCGGGGGCCCGGACACCGAGGACGGCTATGCGCAGAGCGAGCTGGCCGCCGACGTACTGGCGCAGACAGAGGCGGTCGGTTCGCCCGTACATCTGCTCGGGCACTCGCTCGGCGGTCTCATCGCCCGCGCCGCCGTGCTGCTCGACCCCGGCCCGTTCGTGACGCTGACGCTGCTGTCCTCCGGGCCCGCGCGGGTGTCCCCGGTCCAGCGGGAGCGCGCCGAGCTGCTGAGCGGGGCGCTCAGGGCCATGACGATGCAGCAGGTCTGGGACATCATGCGCTCGATGGATCCCCCTGAGGAGACCGCGATCGACGGGGAGGATCTGCACAGGCGCTGGCTCCTCACCCGGCCGGCCCAGCTGATCGCCACCGGCCGGCAGCTGACCGAGGAGCCGGACCGGGTGGACGAGCTGGCCGCCGTACAGCCGCTGCCCAAGCATGTGATGTCCGGCGAACGGGACGACACCTGGCCGGTGCCGCTGCTGGACGAGATGGCGCTGCGGCTCGGCGCTCGCCGGACGGTCATCGAGGGAGCCCAGCACTCACCCAACACCGACCGGCCACGGGAGACCGCCGCGGCGCTCAGGGACTTCTGGGACACCCACGGCTGACGGCCGCCACGGAAACGCCGGTCGCCGGGCCGGGCCGGTCCGGGCCGGTACCGGCTGTCAGTACCGCGCCTGCAAGTGCTGCCAGAATCCGTCCCGCAGCGACCGCCGCAGCATGGCATGGCCCCTCAGCGACCGCTGGAGCAGCTTCTCCGCCTCGATCAGCAGATCCTGGTCCACCGGGCCCGGCAGATACGGATGGCCCGGCAGCAGCTCGGACATGGCTTCCCTGCCCCGCTCCGCCAGCCATGTCGCGGCGATCTGCGCGCCGATGAACCGCACCTGGTCGCGGGAGGGCGGCGGCTCGCCCTCGTGCTCGTACGTGGTGACCGGGCGGCGGGTGACATACGGCTTGCAGAAGTCCAGGTCGAAGGTGCGCTGGCTGTCGACCTCCCACAGCAGCGGCTCGGCCTGGTTGCGCCCCTCGCCCGCCTCGATGCCCCAGAGGTGCACGCGCGCGCCGTACCCCTGGGCCGCCTCGACGGCCGAGACCAGGTCCTCGTCGCCGCCGACCAGCGCCGCGTCACTGATGGCGCGGTGCCGGGCGAGCGATTCGAGATCCGTACGGATCAGGGAGTCGACGCCCTTCTGCTGGTTGTTGGCGTTGAGGTTGCCGAGCCTGACCTTGACGTCGGGCAGTTCGGCGATGGACTGCTGCTCCGAGGTGTGGATCCGGCGCCTGGCGCCGTCGTACCAGTAGACGCGGAGCAGTCGGCTGTCCGCGAAGATGGTCCGCGCCTTGTCGATGAAGGCCTCGATGAGCCCCTCGGCGTCCAGATCGAAGGCGCGCCGGTCCTCGGTACCCGCCACAAGCAACCCGGCCGCAGCATAGACGTAACCGGCGTCGACGAAGATGGCATGTGTGGACGGAGTCTTGGCGACCTCGGCGAGCATGCGCTGGAGCAGCTCGTTGGTGCGCTCCAGACGGGCGCCGATGTCGGCGATCTCCGGGGTGATCTCCGGGTTGATCTCTGCCTCTCTCATACAGCCTCGCTCATACACCGTTCATTCTCCGCGGACGCGGCTGCACCCGCCAGTACTTAGCCACCCGAAAAATTTCTTTAGCGTAGGGAATGTTTGCAGAGGGCAAGGCGTTGCAGCCAGATGTAACCGCCGACGGCCCCGCCCGTCACCCATAGTTCTCCAGCAGGAGGATCAGACGAAGGGAGAAGCCTTGCGCTTCGAAATCATGCGACTCGACGATGTTGACGGCTCCGCTGTCGACAGCACCGTCGTGGACGCCGCCTCCGTCAATCGGATCGTGCAGCAGGCCGCCGCGATGGGCCAGCGCATCTATATCCGCCCGGCCGAATCCTCGGCCTCGTAACCCCCCATCCCTTCGCGACGCGCACGCCAGCGACCGACCGCGAACCGACGAAGCGCCCCTGTACGGATCACTCGTACGGGGGCGCTGCCGATGTCAGGCGCCCTGGATCACCTGGGTGACGCCATTGATGATCTGCTGAACGGCAATGGCCGAAAGCATCATCCCCGCCAGCCGGGTCACCAGCACCACTCCCCCGTCCTTGATGAGGCGGATGATCAGCAGCGAGTAACGCATCGTCAGCCAGAGCACCACATGCATCGCGACGATCGCCGCCCAGACCGAGAGCTGCGCCGAGACGCCGTCGGCGTGCTGTACGGCGAGGATGACGGACACGATCGCGCCGGGTCCGGCGAGCAGCGGCATGCCCAGCGGTACGAGCGCCACATTGACGTCCTTCGTCTGCTGGGGCTCGTCGGTCTTCCCGGTCAGCAGATCCAGCGCGATGAGCAGCAGGAGCAGTCCGCCGGCGATCATCAACGCCGGTATGGAGACATGCAGGTAGTCCAGGATCTGCTGGCCCAGCAGCCCGAAGACGGCGATCACACCGAAGGCGACGGCCACCGCCTGCCAGGCCATGGCGCGCTGGACCTTGACGGGCCGGCCGGAGGTGAGGGCGAGGAAGATCGGGGTGATCCCGGGAGGGTCCATGATCACGAAGAGCGTGAGGAAGAGGGAGCCGAAGACGGCGAAGTCGAACACAGTGAGACCTAGCGGGACGTAGAGACGAGGGAACAGGACGGTCGCGCACGGGCGCGACGAGGCGCGGTCGCGAACGCGCCCTCGGCATGAGGAAGCCATAGGGCAGCGGACCATTGGGCAGCGGAACGGATACGGCGTCGGTACGGGTACGGCTGGGCTTACGCGCGTCCGCCCGCGCCCGGCACCGGGAACGCGCCCGAGGCACGCCGGGTGATCTCGCCGTAGATCTCCGGGTCGGTGGTACAGGCGCCGAGCTCCACGAACTTACGGCTGCCGTGGTAGTCGCTGGATCCGGTGGTCAGCAGGCCCAGTTCGGCGGCCAGTGCGCGCAGCCGGGCCCGGGTCGGCGCGTCGTGATCCATGTGGTCGACCTCGATGCCGTCGAGACCGGCCGCGGAGAGCCGGGCGATGGCGGACTCGGGCACGACCCGGCCCCGCTTGACGGCCTGCGGATGCGCGAACACGGAGACCCCGCCGGCGGCCTTGACCAGGCGGATCGCCTCGAAGGGATCGAGCTCGTGCTTCTCCGCGTAGGCGCGTCCGCCGTCCGCGAGCCACTCCTGGGTGAAGGCGTCGGAGACGGTCTCGACGACGCCGAGTTCGACGAGGGCGGTGGCGATGTGCGGGCGGCCGAGGGAGGCGTCGCCCGCGATACGCGCCACCTGTTCCCAGGTGATCGGGACGCCCAGCTCCTGGAGTTTGCGGACCATCGTCCGCGCGCGCGGGACGCGGTCGTCCCGTACCAGCTCCCGCTCGCGCAGCAGGTCCGGTTCGTCCGGGTCGAAGAGATACGCCAGCAGATGCAGGCTGATGCCGTCGTACCGGCAGGAGAGCTCGGCGCCCGTGACGAGGGTGAGGTCCCGGTCGAGGCCCGGGAGCGCGGCGATCGCCTCGGCGTGCCCACGGGTGGTGTCGTGATCGGTCAGCGCGATGACGTCGAGCCCGCCGGCGGCGGCGTTGCGCACCAGCTCGGCCGGGGTGTCCGTACCGTCCGAGGCCGTGGAGTGGGTGTGCAGATCGATACGCACGACGCGTCACTCCGGAGGTGGGGCGCGGACAGGGGACGCTCAAAGGATAGCGGCACACCGGGAAGGCACCGGACGCGTCGCACAGGCCCTCGCAGGCCCGGACGAGCGACCCCAACCCCAAGCCCGGCCCGTCAGCCCGCCATCAGAGACCTGGCCCGAGGGACCCGGCCCGAGGACCCGGCCCGAGGGACCTCGACCGAAGACCCGGCCCGAGGACCCGGCCCGCGATGGGCGACCCGTCGGTCAGGAGAGCAGCCGGGGCGACAGGGCTCCGCAGGGCAGCAGCTCCATCTCCGCGCCCACGTCCCGCAGATCGGTCAGCACTACCTCGTCGTAGAGCAACAGCCCCGACTGCTCGGGCCAGACGATGGCCCACAGCCACAGCCCGAGCGCCTCGCCCGCGAAGACCGCCCTGTCCTCCGGGGCGTCGGCGACATGCCAGAGCGGAGTGGGCCTCCCGGCCGCGAGCAGCTTCGTCGGTGGTGGCTTGTCGACGCATATGGCCGGGCCCGGGTCCGGGCCGTCGATCCCCGCGTAGCGCGCGCCGAGCCCCACGCCCAGCTCCTCGGCGACGAGCAGCAGCTCTCCCATGCCGCCGAGCGGCCCCGGCCCTGAGCAGGCGACGGCGGTGGCGCGTCCGCCGCTGCGGTCGTCGCCCGCGTACGCGACGCCGGTGAAGAGCCAGCCGACGGGCAGCGGCCAGGGCATCCACACCGGCACCCGGGCACGGTGCACCACGACGCCAAGGGCCTCGACGCTGGGCGGTATCACGGGCTGCAGCGGGTGCACCGTGCCATGTACATCGCACTGCCAGGAGTCGGCGAAGAGGCCGGGCGCCCTGACTCGGCCACCGCACTTCGGGCAACTGGGTTCGCCCCTCATAGCGCCCCACGCTCCTCCCCGGCCGACGCCGCGTCAAGGACGATCACCCTTCCGGTCAGAGTCCGGACGCCAAGAAACAGATCCGGTCACCATTCATTAGCTTGCCTAACTTATTGGGTGCGCGCTCGGCCGGTGGCGAGCGCGGGCGACCACTTCGTCCGCTGGTTCGCCGCGGCTTCCGGACCGTTCGTACCGTTCCGCAACGGTCCGGAACGGTACGAACGGTCCGGAACAGCCGGTCAGTCCAGGGGCACGGAGGAGCGCAGCGGGTCACGCAGATCCGTGCCCCGCGCGAGCCAGCGCTCCTCAAGCTCCCGCGCGCCCCTGACCCGTTTCCACGCCGCCTCATTGGGCGTCATCGGCAGCAGCGGCAGAAACCGCACCGGCTCCAGCGGCGCGTCCAGCTCCAGATCCGCCACCAGCCCACCGGGCTCACCGACCAGTACGGAGCTGAAGGGCGCCCCCGGCCACAGCGGCTCACCGAGGTCGAGCGAACTGCCGGGCGCCACGATCACGCCCTCGACCTGCGGAGAAGCGGCCAGCACCGCCAGCGGGCGGAGCACCCGATCGGTGTCGGCGAGCCCGGCGCGCAGCGACAGCACCAGCTCGGCCCGCGGCCCCTTCACCGGGTCGGCGAGCAGCGCCGACGGATCGGCCATCGGCTGCGCCGACATCCCGAGCGTGGCGTACCGCACCACATCGGAGCCGCTCTGGGAGTCCAGGAAGCGCAGCACCTCGAAGCGGTCCGTCCCGAGGAACGTCACCGCGGCCCGCGCGTCCGGCTCACCCAGCGCCGTACGGAGCCGGGCCTCGACCTGATCAAGAATTTCTCCCATCCGGCGAGCATAGGTCGCGTAAGGATTGGGCAAGGGACGGAGTTGGCCCCCAGTCTGCTGATAGTCTTGGCCGCTGGTCGGGACAGCACACGCGGAAAGCGTTGGTCTCTTGTCCCGACGACACGTCATCCCCCACGGGGGACCGACCGGAGGAGGTGGGGCTGCGGTGGATCGAAGTCACCCGGCCAGTACCAGCCGCTCTTCCGTACGGACCTCTCGTCCGGTGATCTGACGCCCCGTCCCCCGGGCCCACGGCATCGCGCACGACGGAAGAGCACGTCTCTCAGTACCTGAGCAGTACCTGAGTTCTCTCCCTCTGTCTGTAGCGAACGCCGTCACCGCGACCCCGCGGTGCCGCCCGCTTTGCGGACGTATGCGTCACGTCCCCATTCCGGGCTGCGCCACGCCTCGCCGACGGCCTCTCCGTGAAGGAGCCCGCCATGTCGATGATCCGTGACCTGCGCGCAGCCGTCCGTCCGGCCCTGCGCAAGACCAAGCCCGCGTACAGCAAGTACGACACGTACGACGCCACCCGTGACCCCTCCGCGTCGAGCGCGGTGGTCGACTGCGCGGTCTACCGCGACGGCCGACGGGTCACCGAGAACCCCTGTGTCACCCCGCACGAGGCGATGCTGCGGGTGCGCGACGGCGGCGGCTTCGCCTGGATCGGCCTGCACGAGCCGACCGAGGAGGAATTCGCCGGTATCGCGGCCGAGTTCGGGCTGCACCCGCTGGCGGTGGAGGACGCCGTGCACGCGCACCAGCGGCCCAAGCTGGAGCGGTACGACGACACCCTGTTCACCGTGTTCAAGACCATCCACTACGTCGAGCACGCCGAGCTGACCGCGACCAGCGAGGTGGTCGACACCGGCGAGGTCATGTGCTTCACCGGCCGGGACTTCGTGATCACCGTCCGGCACGGCGGCCAGGGCTCGCTGCGCGCGCTGCGCCACCGGCTGGAGGGCGACGCCGAACTCCTCACCAAAGGGCCCTCGGCCGTGCTGCACTCCATCGCCGACCATGTCGTCGACGGCTATGTCGCGGTCGCGGCGGCCGTCCAGGACGACATCGACGAGGTCGAGATCGATGTGTTCTCGGCGCCGACGAAGGGCAGTCCGCGCGGCTCGGACGCCGGGCGGATCTACCAGCTCAAGCGCGAGGTGCTGGAGTTCAAGCGGGCCGTGTCCCCGCTGCTGCGGCCGATGGAGCTGCTCAGCGAGCGGCCGATGCGGCTGGTCGACCCGGACATCCAGAAGTACTTCCGCGATGTCGCCGACCATCTGGCCCGGGTGCATGAGCAGGTCACCGGCTTCGACGAGCTGCTGAACTCGATCCTCCAGGCGAATCTGGCGCAGGCGACGGTCGCGCAGAACGAGGACATGCGCAAGATCACGTCCTGGGCGGCGATCATCGCCGTACCGACGGCCGTGTGCGGTGTCTACGGCATGAACTTCGACCACATGCCGGAGCTGGGGTGGAAGTACGGCTATCCCATGGTGCTCGCCGCGATCGCCACCATCTGTGTGACGATCCACCGCACCCTCAAGCGGAACGGCTGGCTCTAGTCCCTGGCTCTAGTCTCTGGCTCTAGTCTTCTGAGTCAGGAGAGACCGGCCGCCCTCCCCGGCGGCTGGATAGGCTGCGGGCATGACAGATCCAGACCTCGGGCACGGCCCCGGGCCCGACCTCGGCCAGGTCCTCGTCGAAGAGGCCACCAAGAAGTCGGGCCTCATCTGGGTGCGCGGCTCGGGCCCCGACCGCGCGCTGTGGCACGTATGGCACGAGGGCGCGGCGCTGCTGGTCGGGGACGGCCCCGGGGAGCAGCCACTGCCGGGGCTCGTGGACGGCTCCGCCGCCGAGGTGACCGTACGCAGCAAGGACAAGGGCGGCCGGCTCGTCGCCTGGACGGCGGCCGTCGCGGAGCTGGCGCCGCACTCGGAGGGCTGGGAGACGGCCGTCGCCGAGCTCAAGGGCAAGCGGCTGAACGCGCCCGACGCCGAGGTGATGACGGAGCGCTGGGCGCGCGAGTGCCGGGTGCTGCGGCTGACACCGCGGGCCGCGACCACCGACCTGCCGGACTCCTCGCTGGCGGCGGCGCCGCTGCCGACCGCGGCGACGACCCGTCGGCCGCTGCCCGCCCCGCTCGGCCGCCTGCTGCTCAAGCGCGACAAGGGCCGTGGCAAGGACAGGACCTAGTCGCTGGTGGCCGGGAGGCGGCTGCCGTAGTCGAGGGTCTCGCCCTTGGCCGGCGGCGTCAGTTCGAAGTCGCGGCCCCAGTCGCCGAGCGAGAGCGTCCCCGCGCCGCCCGCACGCACCAGTTGCAGCGGGTAGGGGGTGCCCTCCAGCGAGACGTCCAGCGTCCCGCCGTCGCCCTCACTGCCATTGATCTTGATGGTCCGCACACCGCCGATGCGGTCGCGGGCGCCCTTGTTCAGCTTGCCGTGCAGCGTCAGTATCCCGGCGAGCAGCACCTTCATGTCGGTGAAGCCGCTCAGCTGCTTGTACGAGGGGTCGTCCTCCGGGACCTTCACATACTTGTCCTGGAGCTTGTCGGCGGCCTCGGCGTCCGAACTGCTCGGCTTGGTGGTCTCCTTGCCGTCCTCGCCGCCCGCGTGGCTCCAGAAACCGGCGTCGGCCTTCAGGAAAAGCGCGTCCTCGATGCGCAGCAACTGGAAGGTGCTGTTCTTCGAGGTGACGGTGCCGGTTCCGCCGTTCGTCTTGAGCCGCATATTGAGCTTGAAGGTCTCCCCCTGGGTCACCAGCGTGCCGGAGAGCCTGACCGCGCCGGCGGCGTTCGCCGACGTCCGCGCCTTTCTCTCGATCTCGGTGGCGGAGAGCTTGCCGACCCCGTTCGTGCCCTCGTCCGGGTCTTCACCGCATGCCGTGAGAACCGCGGCCAGCCCCACGCAGAACGCGACGGGGAGAGCGACCCGGCGGGCACGGCCGGACGACAGGAGAACGGACACAGACGCACTGCCTCTCAAACGCGGCTGGGGGTGGCAGACCGCAGCGTACCCGGGCCGGAGGCACGCCTCGACAGGGAGCCGCACCGTCGTCGGAGGAAGGCCGTACGGACGGATCCGTCAGGGCATAGGGCAGCGGTACGGGCTAGCCTGAACCCGTTATCCCGCCGGGCAGAAGGACAACCGAGGGTGAAGGAGGCGCTGGGAAATGGCGGCAGGCGCCCCCCGGATCTTCGTCTCGCACATCGCCGGTGTGGCCGTCTTCGATCCGGCCGGCGACCAGGTGGGCCGGGTCCGCGATCTCGTCGCGATGCTGCGGGTCGGCGGCCGTCCGCCCCGGCTGCTCGGGCTGGTCGTCGAAGTACTCAGCCGGCGCCGGATCTTTCTGCCCATGACCCGGGTGACGGGCGTCGAGTCGGGCCAGGTGATCAGCACGGGCGTGCTCAACATGCGCCGATTCGAGCAGCGGCCCACCGAGCGCCTCGTACTCGGCGAACTGCTCGACCGCCGGGTGCGGCTCGTGGAGAGCGGCGAGGAGGTGATGGTCCTCGATGTCGCCATCCGTCAGCTGCCGGCCCGCCGCGACTGGGAGATCGACAAGGTCTTCGTACGGCGTGGCAGGAAGGGCGGCGCCCTGCGGCGGCGGGGGGAGACCCTGACCGTCGACTGGTCCGCGGTCACGGGCTTCTCGCTGGAGGAGGAGGGCCAGGGCGCGGAGAATCTGGTCGCCACCTTCGAACGGCTGCGCCCGGTCGAAGTCGCCAATGTGCTGCACCATCTGACGCCGAAGCGACGGGGCGAGGTGGCCGTCGCCCTCGATGACGACCGGCTCGCCGATGTGATGGAGGAGCTGCCCGAGGACGACCAGGTGGAGATCCTCGGCAAGCTCAAGGAGGAGCGCGCGGCCGATGTCCTGGAGGCGATGGATCCGGACGACGCGGCCGACCTTCTCTCCGAACTGCCCGAGAGCGACAAGGAGCGGCTGCTCACGCTGATGCGGCCGGACGACGCCGCCGATGTGCGGCGGCTGATGTCGTACGAGGAGCGCACGGCGGGCGGTTTGATGACGACCGACCCGATCGTGCTGCGGCCCGACGCGACGGTGGCGGACGCGCTGGCGCGGGTACGGCTCCCGGACCTCTCCCCCGCGCTCGCGGCGCAGGTCTATGTCTGCCGGCCGCCGGACGAGACGCCGACCGGCAAGTATCTGGGCACGGTGCACTTCCAGCGGCTGCTGCGGGATCCGCCGTACACGCTGGTCAGCTCGATCGTCGACAGCGATCTGCCGCCGCTCGCGCCCGACACCACGCTGCCCGCGATCACCAGCCATCTCGCCGCGTACAACATGGTCTCGGCGCCGGTGGTGGACGAGGGCGGATCGCTGCTCGGCGCCGTGACCGTCGATGACGTACTCGACCACCTGCTGCCCGACGACTGGCGGGAGACCGGTTACCACGGGCTGGACGGGGCGGCCCGTGGTGAATGAGCGGCCCGACAGGGAGGCAGGCCGGGAGCGCGCGCGGACCGGCTCCGGGGCCGGGTCGACCGCGCTGCTGCGAGGTGGCCGGATCAGACTCGACCAGCCGGCCCCGCCGCGGCGCAGACTGCTGCCCGAGTACGATCCCGAGGCTTTCGGGGTGCTTTCGGAGCGTATCGCCCGCTTCTTGGGGACGGGGCGCTTCATCGTCTGGATGACGCTGATCATCATCGTCTGGCTGGTCTGGAACGTCACGGCCCCGCGCGAACTGCGCTTCGACCCCTACCCGTTCATCTTTCTGACGCTGATGCTCTCCCTCCAGGCCTCGTACGCCGCGCCGCTGATCCTGCTGGCGCAGAACCGCCAGGACGACCGGGACCGGGTCACACAGGAGCAGGAGCGCAAGCAGAACGAGCGCTCGATCGCGGACACCGAATATCTGACGCGCGAGATCGCGGCGCTGCGGATCGGTCTGGGCGAGGTCGCCACCCGCGACTGGATCCGGTCGGAGCTCCAGGATCTGGTACGGGACATGACCGAGCAGCGCCCACCGCCCCCGGCGGAAGCCGGGCGCGAGGAAACCGACCGCTGACGGGTTTTCCTGAGCCGGTGTTTTCCTGAGCCGGTACGGATCGCCGTACCATCTCGGTATGGCTACCGACACGTACGGAACCGCCGCTCCCGCGGAAGAAGCGGTGCGCGAAGCGCTTGCGACGGTGAACGACCCCGAGATCCATCGGCCGATCACCGACCTGGGCATGGTCAAATCGGTGGATATCGGTGCGGACGGCGCGGTGGCCGTCACGGTCTATCTGACGGTGTCCGGCTGCCCGATGCGCGACACGATCACCCGCAGCGTGACCGAAGCGGTCGCCCGGGTCGCGGGTGTCACGCGCGTGGACGTCACGCTGGACGTGATGGGCGACGAGCAGCGGCGCGAGCTGGCGGCCTCCCTGCGCGGCGGCACCGCCGAGCGCGAGGTGCCGTTCGCCCAGCCGGGGTCCCTGACCCGGGTGTACGCGGTGGCGTCGGGCAAGGGCGGGGTCGGCAAGTCCTCGGTGACGGTCAACCTGGCCGCCGCGATGGCGGCCGACGGGCTGAAGGTCGGTGTGGTCGACGCGGACATCTACGGGCACAGCGTGCCGCGGATGCTCGGCGCCGACGGCAAGCCCACCCAGGTCGAGAACATGATCATGCCGCCGTCGGCGAACGGGGTGAAGGTGATCTCCATCGGGATGTTCACCCCGGGCAACACGCCGGTCGTCTGGCGCGGCCCGATGCTGCACCGCGCGCTCCAGCAGTTCCTCTCGGACGTCTACTGGGGCGATCTGGATGTGCTGCTGCTCGACCTGCCGCCGGGGACCGGCGATATCGCCATCTCCGTGGCGCAGCTCGTGCCGAACGCCGAGATCCTGGTGGTCACCACCCCGCAGCAGGCCGCGGCCGAGGTCGCCGAGCGGGCCGGTTCCATCGCCGTACAGACCCATCAGAAGATCGTCGGTGTGGTCGAGAACATGTCGGGTCTGCCGTGCCCGCACTGCGACGAGATGATCGACGTCTTCGGCACCGGCGGCGGCAAGCTGGTCGCCGAGGGGCTGACGAGGACGACCGGCGCCGAGGTGCCGGTGCTCGGGGCGATCCCGATCGATGTACGGCTGCGGGAGGGCGGCGACGAGGGCAAGCCCATCGTGCTCTCCGACCCCGACTCGCCGGCCGCCGCCGCGCTGCGCGGGATCGCCGGCAAGCTGGGCAGCCGGCAGCGCGGCCTGTCGGGCATGTCGCTGGGGATCACCCCGCGCAACAAGTTCTGAGCCGGGCCTGACTGCTCGTCGGCTCGCCGCTCCACCGCTCAACCGCTCAACGGGTAAGGGGCGGCCGCCTGTCGCGGCCGCCCCTTAGCTGTTCCGTCGTCCTCCGTCGTCCTCCGTCGTCCTCCGTCGTCCCGTTCAGACGTCGTTCCCGGGGGTTCGGTGGCTTCCAGGGCCTCTAGGGCCTCTAGGGCGCGTACGTCCTGATGTCCTCGATCACCGAGAAGCCGAGGCCATAGGGGCTCATCCCGCGCCCGTACGCCCCGAGATGCACCCCGCGGCGCGTCGACCCGGCCAGCACCCAGCCGAACTCGGACTCGCGGTAGTGGAACGGCGTCGGCTCCGCGTCGACCGGCAGCGAGAGCGCCGTCCACTCCGGCCCGTCCAGATCGTCGGCCAGCTCGAACGCCGCCTCCGTCTGCTGATCCAGCCAGTTGTCACGCAGCGCGTGGTCCAGCTGCGGGGGCCAGGTGAAGGCCAGCAGCCCCGAACCGGCCAGCCAGGCCGCGGAGGAGGCCGTGGTGGCGTCCAGGTGGCCCGTGCCGTCACCGGTGCGCCGTTCGGGGCTCGTGGCCACCGTCACGACCACCGCGAAGCGTTCCCTGGCGGCGGCCGGAGCCTCCGGTCTTATCGACGGCTCTTCACCATGGCCCGTGGCGCCGTGCCGTACCGCTCCGTCCGCCGTCGCGCCGACCTGCATGAGCCAGCGCGGGCCCTTGAAGGCACCGTCCAGTCCGTACCAGGGGAAAGGCGCCCGCAGATAGCCTTCGACCGTACGCAGGGCGGCTGGCACCCCTCCGGCCTTGGCTGAGCCGGCCGCGTCCCGCGTACCTGCCCGACTCGTCGTCTCCATCTGCCGGCGCCTCCTCGATCGTGAGCGTCCGGAGCGGCCCGCCGCCGACGGGCGCCTCACTGCCGGACAGATGGAGGATAGCCACCAGGTCCCGACTCATCGGGTTAGTCATACTCAGGTGGCGTCTGCGTCGAAGGGCGGACGCGCGGGCTGAGCGGGCTTCTCGGGCTTCTTGAGCAGGTCGGGGATGGTGGAGGAGCCCTTAGCGGACGACCCGATCGCAGCGGAGCCATTCGTGGAGACCGGCGTCGCGGGGACATCCGCGTCGGACGCGCTCTCATGACCGTTCACCGCGTCCGCGACCTCGTTCATCTCCTTGCGGAGGTCGAAGCTGCTGCGGATCTCGTTCAGTCCCAGATCGTCGTTGTCCATCAACTGCTTACGGACGAACGTCTTGGGGTTGAGGTCCTCGAATTCGAAGTCCTTGAACTCCGGGCCGAGCTCGGAGCGGATGTCTTCCTTGGCACTCTCGGAGAACTCGCGGACCTTTCTTATGAAACCGGAGACGTCCTGAATGACCTTGGGCAGCTTCTCGGGTCCGAAGACGATCACGGCGAGAACCGCGAGCGCGATCACCTCAAGGGCGCCAATGTCATTGAACACGTGCTGCTCCTCGGGGTGGATCGAAGGTTGGGCGAGGTCCGGGCCGCTCCACGGTACCTGCCGGAACTGTCCGGGCGGTACCTTCTGGTGGCCGTCAGGTGCCGCCCGCGGAGCCGAGAGTCAACTTCATGGTCCGCTCTTTACCTCCGCGGGTCAGCGTCAGCTCCAGCTGGTCGCCTGGGCGGTGGGCGCGGATCTTGATGATCAGCTCCTCGCCGCTGTGCACCCGCCGGCCGTTCACTTCCGTGATGACGTCCCCCGGCTTGATGCCGGCCTTGGCCCCGGGGCCGCCCGCGGTCACCGCGGGACCCCCGTCGGCGTCCTCGTCACCGACCCGGGCGCCGTCGCCCGCATACTCCATGTCGAGGCTGACGCCGATCACGGGGTGCGTGGCCTTCCCCGTGTTGATCAGTTCCTCGGCGACGCGCTTGCCCTGGTTGATCGGTATCGCGAAGCCGAGGCCGATGGAGCCCGACTGGCCGCCGGTGAGGCCGGTGCCGCTGTCCGCGGCGCGGATCGCGCTGTTGATGCCGATGACCCGGGCCCGGGTGTCCACCAGCGGCCCTCCGGAGTTGCCGGGGTTGATCGGGGCGTCGGTCTGGAGCGCGTCCACATAGCTGATGTCGCTGCCGTCGCCCTTCTCACCGCCCGCGGTGATGGGGCGTTGCTTCGCGCTGATGATCCCGGAGGTCACGGTGTTGGACAGATCGAAGGGGGCGCCGATGGCCACGACCGGATCGCCGACCTGGACACTGTCGGAGTTGCCCAGCGGGAGCGGCTTGAGCCCGGATACGCCGGTGACCTTGACGACGGCGAGGTCGTAGCCGGTGTCCTTGCCGATGAGCTCGGCCCTGGCGGTCTGGCCGCCGCTGAACGTGACCGATATCTCGCCGGAGGAGCCGGCCGGATCGACGACATGGTTGTTCGTCAGGATGTGGCCCTGCCGGTCGAGGACGAAGCCCGTGCCGGTGCCCTGCTCGTCGCTGCCGCTGACGTGCAGGGTGACGACGCTGGGCAGTGCACTGGCGGCGATGCCCGCGACGCTGTCGGGGGCGCGGCCGCCGGCCTCCGCGTCGGCCTGCGGGAGTTCGACGGCGGTGAAACCGCCGTTGCGTTCGATGTACGCGCCGACCGCGCCACCGAGAACACAGGCGGCGAGGGCCAGCGCCCCGGCGGCGACGAGCCCGGCCCGCCGGCCGCGCCGCTTGCGCGGCTCGCCGTACTGGGTCAGGGGCTGCTGCCCGGGCGCGTTCCAGGGGTCGTACCGCAGCCACTGCGACGCCTCGGGCAGGCCGGGCGCCTGGCCATGTGCCTGGGAGGGCGGGGGCAGAGGGGACGGCGGGGCCAGGGGCTGATGTCCCGGCTGGTGGTGCGGCGGCTGGTGCGACTGCCGCGGCTGCGCGTGTGGCTGCTGCGGGATATGGACCCCCGGCGGCATCTGGTGCGCGGGCGGCGGCATCGGCGTGCCGTGGGCCGGGGTGGGGCGCTGTACGGGCGGAGCGAGCGCCCAGGGGCCGGGGCCGCCGTAGGGCGGCGTGCTGTACGCGTCGGGCTCGTGCAGCGGCTGCGGACGCCCCTGAGGCACCGGAGCGGCGTCAAAGGGCGCCGAAGGCGGGTCGACGGGCGCCGGAGCCGAGTCAGCGGTCACGGGGGCCGCGTCGACGGGCACCGGAGGCACATCGGCGGGCGCGGGTGTCGTGTCGGCGGGCGCGGGGGCCGGGGCGGCCGCCCCTGACGGTTCGTCAGCGACGGGGGGAAGCTGCGCCGTCACCTCGTCACTCCGCGCCGGCGGCACCCCGGGCCCCTGCGGTATCGCGCCCTCCGCGGAGGGACGGCTCCACCACTTCGCCTTGGGTCCGGTCGGCTTCCCGTCGTCCATGCTCTCCCCGCAACCGCTGTTCCACGCCCGTGACGGGCACCCCTGCCAAGGATTCAATCAGGTTTACGGATTTTCGCGCAGGGGGCCGCTCAGCGCCGGGCGGAAAGCGGTGCGCCGGGCAGTGTCGGCGCGGCCATCTGAGTCGGGTTGGGCGTGGCCGTGGGGCTGATCCCGGACGCCTCGTCGATCTGGAAAGCCGAGCCCGTGGGCTGGATCAGCAGCGCCGGTACCGGACCGGCCAGGGCGCCCGGCGAGTACGGCCGCTCGGAGAGCGTCTGCGTCTGGAACACACCGGGAGGGGCCGCGGGGGTCGGACGCTCGGCGGACCGCGACAGCGCTCCGCCGCCGCTCTGACGCCGGGAGGACTCACCGCCCACAGCGGCGGGGCCCGAAGTGCCGGGGGCCCGCATGGGTGTCACATTGTTGCCCGCGCCCCGGGGCAGGGCATCGGCGGCCGTGCCGAGCGGCATCGTCCCGCCGAGGGCCATCGCGGCGAACGACACCGCGCTGGCGGCGGCGAAGGCGAACCGCTTGCCGCGCCATGGCGACCGCTCGGCCTCCTGGCGTCCGACCTCATGGATCCGGAAGCCGGAGCCGCTGGGCAGTACCGCGGCATGCGCGCCCGCCGGGACATAACCGAAGCCATCGGTGCGGACGCCGAAAACGCCCTCACCAAAGCGCCCCCCGTCGAAGAGCCCCTTTCCGTTGTCGTCATCACCGCCTCCGGAGCCGGGAAGGCCGCCCGGCAGTCCCTGGAGTCTGGCGAGCAGCCCGGCGGAGGGCGGCGGCGGAGCGGACTGGGCGAACACACTCTTCAGCCGGCGCTGGGCATCGGCCTCCGCCTTGCACTTGGCGCAGGTGGCGAGATGGGCCAGCACGCGTTCACGCGCGTCATGGTCCAGTTCTCCGTCCACCAAGGCGGCGAGTCTGTCCCCCAAGTGCTGCTCGGCGGGGGTGGGGCTGGTGCCACTCACGCCGCTCCGCCCTCCCCGGCCACACTCACGAAGGCGCGCTGCTCGGCCCTGGCCTCGGGGGAACGGTGCTGAAGAGCCTTGCGCAGATGCGAACGCCCGCGGTGGATCCGGCTGCGTACGGTGCCGAGCTTGACACCGAGTGTGGCCGCGATCTCCTCGTACGAAAGCCCCTCGATGTCACAGAGCACCACGGCGGCCCGGAATTCGGGCGCGAGGGTGTCCAGCGCCTGCTGGACATCCGCGTCGAAGTGCGTGTCGTGAAAGACCTGCTGCGGCGACGGCTCACGGCTGGGCAGCCGCTCCGCCGCGTCGTCACCGAGCGCGTCGAACCGGATCCGCTGCTTGCGCCGGACCATGTCGAGGAAGAGGTTGGTGGTGATGCGGTGCAGCCAGCCCTCGAAGGTGCCGGGGGTGTAGGTCGACAGCGAGCGGAAGACCCGGACGAAGACCTCTTGGGTCAGGTCCTCGGCGTCGTGCTGATTGCCCGTGAGGCGGTAGGCGAGGCGGTAGACACGTCCGCTGTGCGTGCTGACGATCTCCTCCCAGCTGGGAGGCGTCCACGCCTGCGATTCCGCATCCGATGCGAAGGTCGCGGTAACTGCGGAGTCGGTGGAGCGAGAACGGTCAGCGATGTTGGTCACGGATTTCGGCTTGCCGGCCGACCTGAGAAAGCGCGTCAGCACTCCTCCCCGATCCACAGGCTCAGCCGCACCTCCCCTATCGGCTCTGGTGGTGTCCAGTGGAGCCCCTACCATAGCCACTCCGCCCGTTAGCTCCGGATAAGAATCTTTACGTGAAATTAGGCCCGGTCGCAGGTCTTGATCCAGGTGTTCCCCGCTTCTTCTTAACGCCCGGTCCCATCTGCGGGTTCCCGGGCGCAGCGGATACAGTCACCGTTGCGCCGCCAACGGGGACAAGGAGAGGGTCATTACCGCCAACCGGCAGACGAGCTGGGCGTTCGCCGACGCCTTTGTCGCCGAGGACGAGGCACTGCTCTGGGCCCGGGACCGGGCCCGGGAGGCAGGGCTCCGCTCGGTGTCACCAGGCACCGGCGCCGCGCTGCGTCTGCTCGCTGCCACTCTGGACGCGAAGGCGGTCGCCGAGATCGGCACCGGTACCGGCGTCTCGGGTACGTATCTGCTCCAGGGCATGCGGCCGGACGGCGTCCTGACCACGGTCGACACGGAGCCCGAGCGCCAGCAGTTCGCCCGGCAGGCCTTCCGGGCCGCGGGCTTCGCCGGCAATCGCGCGCGGTTCATCCCCGGCGGTGCCCTGGATGTGCTGCCCCGGCTCGCGGACGGCGGTTACGACCTCGTCTTCTGCGACGGTGACCGGCTGGAGTGCCTCGACTATCTCGCTGAATCGTTGCGGCTGCTGCGCCCCGGCGGCCTGGTCTGTTTCGAGGGCGTCTTCGCGGGCGGCAGGACGGTGGACTCGGCGGCCCAGCCCGCGGAGGTGCTGAGGCTGCGGGAGCTGCTGCGGACCGTACGGGAGAGCCAGGAGCTCCAGTCGACGCTGCTGCCGGTGGGCGACGGCCTGCTCTGCGCGATGCGCCGCGGCTGAGCCCGGGATACGCGGGCTCCCCGGACTGACGGCGGGGGCGGGATCAACAGGACGCCCCGCCGAAGGGGCCACCGTAGAGCACAAGACAGAACGGGCCGCCGGAACTCGGACCGAACAGGACTCTGCCCCGGCACGGACATATCCGTACCGGGGCAGAGTGATGTCTGTCCAGAGGTGACCGAACACCCCGGAGACTGTGAGCGCTCCGCTCAGCCGACGACCTTCTTCAGAGCGTCGCCGAGCGCATCCGCCTCGTCCGGAGTCAGCTCGACCACAAGCCGACCGCCGCCTTCGAGCGGAACGCGCATGACGATGCCCCGCCCCTCCTTGGTCACCTCGAGCGGGCCGTCGCCCGTTCGCGGCTTCATGGCCGCCATGCTCGTTCCCCTTCCTGAAACCAGCTCATCGCAGCCGGCGGCCCCATGACAGGCGCTGTGTCACCGGCATCGAACACATTGCTTCCAGCCCATTATCCCGCATGGCGGGACCCGATGACCAACATCGGACGGCATCGCTTGCGCAACGCGCTCTCGCAAAACCCCTCAATTCGGCGATCCGCCTGCGATACTTCGCCGCCGTGCGCTCCACCGGGGCACGACTTTCTTAGACGCAGGTCACATGCCCGGCGCCGGCGATCTCCGCCATGCTGGGGCCGGACAGGACTGCCCGAGCCGCGAAGGGGACCGATCATGGCCGACACCGTGCTGTACGAGGTGCGCGACGGACTCGCAACGATCACGATCAACCGGCCCGAGGCCATGAACGCGATGAACGTCGCCGCCAAGGTCGCGCTCCGGGACGCGCTGCTGGCCTCCGCCGCCGACCCGGAGGTGCGCAGTGTGCTGCTGACCGCCGCGGGCGACCGGGCGTTCTGCGTCGGGCAGGACCTCAAGGAGCACACCGCGCTGCTCGAAGCGGACCGGGCCGCGGGCACCGGCGACACGATGAGCACCGTACGCGAGCACTACAACCCGATCCTGCGGGCGATCACGGACATGCCCAAGCCGGTGGTGGCGGGCGTCAACGGGGTCGCGGCCGGCGCGGGCCTCGGGTTCGTCCTCGCCGCGGACTACCGGATCGTGGCGGACACGGCCGCGTTCAACACGTCCTTCGCGGGGGTCGCGCTGACCGCGGACTCCGGGGTCTCGTGGACCCTGCCGCGGCTGGTGGGCCGGAGCCGGGCGACGGATCTGCTGCTCTTCCCGCGCTCGGTGCCGGCCACCGAGGCGCGGGAATGGGGTCTGGTGCACCGCCTGGTGCCGGCCGCCGAGCTGGCGGCCGAGTCCGCCGCCGTGGCCCGCGCCCTGGCCTCGGGGCCGACGCTCGCCTACGCGGCGATCAAGGAGTCCCTGGCGTACGGAGCGGCCCACTCGCTGGCCGAGACGCTGGAGAAGGAGGACGAACTCCAGTCCAGGGCGGGCGCCTCGGAGGACCACACCATCGCCGTGCGCGCGTTCCTGGCCAAGGAGAAGCCGCGGTACGTGGGCCGCTAGGTCCTGTCCGGTCGATCTTCGCGGGCCCGCGAAGACCTGGAGAGCGGGGCGCCGGGGACCGTCCGGCCCTTGTCAGCCCCGCGTCGCATCCGCGCGCGGGGCGGTACCGGCGCGCGGGACGCTCTCCCGTACGAAGCAGCCCGCCAGGTGATCGTTCACCAGACCGCACGCCTGCATCAGGGCATAGGCGGTCGTGGGGCCGACAAAGCGGATGCCGGCCTTCTTGAGTGCCTTGGCGAGCGCCGTGGACTCGTCGGTGACCGCCGGTACGTCGGCGCTCGCGAGGGGGGCCGGGCGCTTCGCCGCGTCCGGTGCGTACGACCAGATCAGCGTGTCCAGCTCGCCCGCGGGCCAGTCGGCGAGGACGCGCGCGTTGGCCAGCGTGGCATCGATCTTGGCGCGGTTGCGGATGATGCCCGGGTCGACGAGCAGCCGCTCCCTGTCCGCGTCGGTGAACTCCGCCACCGACGCGATCTTGAACGAGTCGAAGGCGCCGCGAAAGCCCTCGCGCCTGCGCAGGATCGTGATCCAGGACAGCCCGGACTGGAACGCCTCCAGACTCAGTCGCTCGAACAGGGCGTCGTCGCCATGGACCGGGCGGCCCCACTCGGAGTCGTGATACGCGACGTAGTCCTCCGTCGACATGCCCCAGGGGCAGCGCGGCTTCCCGTCGGGGCCCGTCACCACGTCGCCGGTCATCGGTCGGTGTCCTCCCCGGGCTTGCCGAAGAGATCTCCGGGCTTGTCGAAGAGATCTCCCGGCTTGTCGAAGAGGTCTCCCGGCTTGTCGAAGAGGTCTCCGGGCTTCTTGAAGAGATCGGGCGAGGAGACGGCGGTGGCCTGGACCCCGGCCAGCGCCGACTCCAGCTCCGCGATCCGCGCGTCCCGCTCCGCCAGCTCCGCGCCGAGCCGGCCGAGCACCTCGTCCACCTCCGCCATGCGGTAGCCGCGCACCCCGACCGGCAGTCGCAGTGCCTCGACATCGGCGCGGCCGACCGGGCGGGTCAGCGGCAGGGGATCCACCAGCCGTTCGGGAGCGGCCTCCGGCAAAAGCGCGCGGTCGCCGCCGCCGACGACCGCGAGCGTGACCGCGGCGACGACCACGACCATCGCGATGAGCAAGAACAAGAACACGAGCTTCTCCCCGGGCAGGAAAACGTCCGGTGCCGATCGTGCCATGCCCCACTGACAGCCGGGGCCGTCCGCGCTCCGGGTCAGCAGGAGGCTCTAAGGTCGCAGGCGGACGAATACGAGGAGGAACCACGGGATGGGCGGCGGGACTCTGCGGCTTGGACGTCGGGAATTCGATGCGCGCGAGCCGGTGATCATGGCGATCGTCAACCGGACGCCCGATTCCTTCTACGACCGGGGCGCGACCTTCGGCGATCAGCCCGCCCTCGACCGGGTCGAGCGCGCGGTGGCCGAGGGAGCCGCCATCATCGACATCGGCGGGGTGAAGGCGGGCCCCGGCGAGGAGGTCACGGCCGAGGAGGAGGCCCGGCGTACGGTCGGCTTCGTCGCCGAGGTGCGCCGCCGCCATCCCGATGTGGTGATCAGCGTCGACACCTGGCGGCACGACGTCGGCGAGGCGGTCTGCGAGGCGGGCGCGGATCTGCTCAATGACGCGTGGGGCGGGGTGGACCCCCGTCTGGCCGAGGTCGCGGCCCGTTATGACGTGGGGCTGGTCTGTACGCACGCGGGCGGGGCGGAGCCCAGGACCCGGCCGCACCGGATCGCGTACGACGATGTGATGGCGGACATCCTGCGGGTCACGCTCGGGCTCGCCGAGCGGGCCCTGGAGCTGGGCGTCCGCCGGGACCGGATCATGATCGACCCCGGCCATGACTTCGGCAAGAACACCCGCCACTCCCTCGAAGCGACCCGCAGACTGGGCGAGATGACGGAGACGGGCTGGCCGGTGCTGGTCTCACTCTCCAACAAGGACTTCGTCGGCGAGACGCTCGACAAGCCCGTCAAGGAGCGGCTGATCGGCACGCTGGCGACGACCGCCGTCTCGGCGTGGCTCGGGGCCCGGGTCTACCGCGTCCACGAGGTCGCGGAGACGAAGCAGGTCCTCGACATGGTGGCGGCCATCGCGGGCCACCGCCCCCCGGCGGTCGCCCGCCGAGGTCTGGCCTGAGCCGTCGGCGGCCCCCAGGTCAGTTGCGCGTCTCCTTCGTGACGAGCGCGACCGCCTCGTCCACGTCGTCCGTGACATGGAAGAGCAGCAGATCCTTCTCGGACGCCTTGCCCTGGGCCACGACGGTGTCCCGCAGCCAGTCGACGAGCCCGCCCCAGTACGCCGTGCCGAACAGGACGATCGGGAAGCGGGTGACCTTGCGGGTCTGGACCAGGGTGAGCGCCTCGAACAGCTCGTCCAGCGTGCCGAGGCCGCCCGGCAGGACCACGAAGCCCTGCGCGTACTTGACGAACATCGTCTTGCGGACGAAGAAGTAGCGGAAGTTCACGCCGATGTCGACATGGGGGTTGAGCCCCTGCTCGAAGGGCAGCTCGATGCCGAGTCCGACGGAGACGCCCTGGGCCTCGCGCGCGCCCCGGTTCGCCGCCTCCATGGCGCCGGGCCCGCCGCCGGTGATCACCGCGAATCCGGCGTCGACCAGCGCGCCGCCGATCCGGATGCCCGCCTCGTATTCGGCGGAGCCCGCCGGGGTGCGCGCGGAGCCGAACACGCTGATGGCACTGGGCAGTTCGGCGAGGGCGCCGAAGCCCTCCACGAACTCCGACTGGATGCGCATCACCCGCCAGGGATCGGTGTGCACCCATTCCGAGTCGCCCTCGGTGTCCAGCAGCCGCTGGTCGGTCGTGCCCGCCTGTACCTGCCCACGGCGACGGATCACCGGACCGAGCCGCTGTTCCTCCGGCTTGCGCTCTCCGTCAGGCATGCCCATGAGCTGCTCCCTCCGCTGCTGTGCGTTTGTTCTGGGCAAGGGTAGGTCCACGCACGTGACAAACGACGAAATTCCGGCAGTCGATCAGGCCCTGACTCAGTGAGCGCTCCAGCGCTCTGCCCGGCCCTGGTGTGCTTCAGCCGGTGAGCCAGTCGCGGAGACGGTTCTCGCAGTGGGTGATCCGCTCGACCGCCACCCGCTCGTCCCGCTTGTGGGCGAGGAGCGGGTTCCCGGGGCCGTAGTTGACCGCCGGCACCCCGAGCGCACCGAAGCGTGAGACATCCGTCCAGCCGAACTTGGGCCGTGCGGTTCCGCCGACGGCGGCCATGAAGGCGGCCGCGGCGGGATGCGAGAGACCCGGCAGGGCGGCCCCGGAGTGGTCGTCCACTGTGAACTCCGTCACCCCGCAGTCCGCGAAGACCTCGTGGACATGCGCGAGAGCCTCCTCCTCACCGCGATCCGGCGCGTAGCGGTAGTTCACGACGACCGTGCACGCGTCCGGGATGACGTTGTCGGCGACGCCGCCCTCGATCCGTACGGCGTTGAGGCCCTCGCGGTACTCCAGGCCGTCGATGACCGGCCTGCGCGGCTCGTACGCGGCGAGCCGGGCCAGGACCGGCGCGGCGGCGTGAATGGCGTTGGACCCCATCCAGCCACGCGCGGAGTGTGCGCGCTCGCCCGTCATATGGAGGAAGACCCGGAGTGTGCCCTGACAGCCGCCCTCGACCTCGCCGTCGGAGGGCTCCAGCAGGACCGCGAAGTCGCCCTCCAGCCAGTCGGGATGGGCCTCTGCCAGATGTCCGAGACCGTTGAGATGTGCGGCGACCTCCTCGTTGTCATAGAAGATGAAGGTGAGGTCGCGGTTGGGCTCGGGGACGGTCGCCGCGATCCGCAACTGCACGGCGACGCCCGCCTTCATGTCGCTCGTACCGCACCCCCACAGCACCCCGTCGTCATCCAGCCGGGACGGAACGTTGTCGGCGATCGGGACGGTGTCGATGTGCCCCGCGAGGACGATCCGCTCGGCGCGCCCCAGCCGGGTCCGGGCCACCACGTTGTTGCCGTGGCGGTCGACGGTGAGATGGGGCAGCGTCCGCAGCGCCTCTTCGATCGCGTCCGCGAGTGGTTTCTCCTCGCCGCTGACCGAAGGGAAATCGACCAGGCGCGCGGTGAGCGCCGGGGCGTCGAGAGTGAGGTCGAGCACGGTCTCAGACATGGTGGTGACCCTAGACGAGGAGGGGCGAGGTCGCGTCGTCCGCAGGGGAGCGGGGCGTGGGCGTCGGCGCTGTCGGCCGTCCCCCTCTCCAGTACGGTGGCCTCGTGTCCGAGACCGCCTCTCCCCTCCGTCGCGGCCGCCTCACGCGTATCGCGGCCGCCCTCGTCGTGCTGCTGGCCCTGGCCGGGTATGTGGTGGTCCACTACATGAGCGCCGCCGGCGGTCCGCCGCGCTGTCTCGTGCGCGCCACGGACACGTCGGGCGGCGAGGGCTCCACGTACGAGATGACTCCGGAGCAGGCCGAGAACGCCGCGACGATCTCGGCGGTGGGCACGACCCGGGGGCTGCCCGAGCGCGCGGTCACGATCGCGCTGGCCACCGCCCTCCAGGAGTCCGCGCTGCGCAATCTGAACCATGGCGACCGCGACTCGCTCGGTCTGTTCCAGCAGCGGCCCTCGACGGGGTGGGGCACCGAGGCGCAGATCCAGGACCCGGTCTATTCGGCGGGTCAGTTCTACGACCATCTCGTCAAGGTTCCCGGCTACGCACGACTGCCGCTGACCGAGGCGGCCCAGCGCGTGCAGCGCAGCGGCTTCCCGCAGGCGTACGCGAAGCACGAGCCGGACGCCACGCTGCTGGCCGCGGCCCTCACCGGCCGGTCCGCCGCCACGCTGACCTGTACGGCGCCGAGCGGCACCGAGCCCGGGGACCCGGCGAAGGTACGGGCGGCCCTGGTGAGGGACTTCGGGGACGCGGTGCTGCCCGGCGCCGACGTCGTCGGCCGGGCGGGGGCCTCGGGCACGGCGGCCGAGGTGACCGTGCCGGTACCCGCCACGACCGGCGGATCGGCGAACGGCGGCTCCCCCGCGCTGCGCGGCTGGGAGCTGGCGCACTGGGCCGTGGCGCAGTCCACCGCCCTGCGGATCGACGAGGTCCGCTATGCCGGCCGGGTGTGGAGCGCGAAGAACGCGCACACGGCGAACAGGGGCTGGAAGCGGACCGCCTCCTCGGACGCGAGCGCGGGAGCCGGCGCGGATTCGGGCGCGGATTCGGGCCTGATGGAAGTTCGAATCCGCACTGCGCAGTAGTACGGCACCGTCACCCGAACGGGCGAGTCCGCACCGCGCCGCGCCGCATTTCTTCCGATGATTGCGCCGCGCGCCCATGATCCGCCGTTTCCCTTGGGAACAAAGGGGTGAAACGGTTCAGCAGACCCCTCACCACGGGATCGTTTGCCCGTTTTTATCCGCAGCCGATAATGCGACGCATTACCAACTCTTTACCCGCGCTCGCCGCAACCTCCGCCGCCCTTTGAGGGGTTGTCACTACGTCCGATCGACGGACAAGCACTATTTCTCTCCCGCCAAAGGAGCATCATGTCCCTCCCCCTGACCCGTCGGATCGCCCGTGCCGCCCTGCTCGTCGCCGCGGGCGCGGCTCCGGTGATCGGCGCGGCCGGCGCGGCGAACGCGGCCGCCCTCCCGCAGGCCACCGACCTGGGTGCGGTGAGCGCGCTGGACGGCGCCGCCGTGGGCAACGCCGTCGACACCGGCGCCCAGAAGGCGACCGGCGTGGTGGGCGGCGTCGGCGGCGAGGCCGTCAAGCAGGGCGTCCCGGCCGCGGGCAAGGCCGTCGGCAAGGTCGGCAAGACGGCGGCGCCCGCCGTGCAGAAGGCCGCGGGTGACACCGCGGGCAGCGCCGGGCAGCTCCTGGGCGACGCCGCCTCGACCGCCACGGAGGGCGCCGCGCCGACCGGCGCGCTCGGTGGCGGTCTGCCGACCGGCAAGCTGCCGGTGTCGCTGCCGCTCGGCTGACGCCCGCACGCGCGCGTCGCGGCATGACGAGGGGGCCCGGGAAGCAGTCGCTTCCCGGGCCCCCTCGCGTGACCGTCACGCGCGGCTCAGGCGTCGATGCCCAGCCGCTTGACCGCCGCCTCGACGCGCTCGTCGGTGGCCGTCAGCGCCACCCGTACATGCCGGTCCCCGGCGGGGCCGTAGAAGTCGCCGGGCGCGACCAGGATGCCCAGCTCCGCGAGGTGCGCCACGGTGTCCCAGCACGGCTCGTCGCGCGTCGACCACAGGTAGAGGCTCGCCTCGCTGTGGTCGATACGGAAGCCGTGCGTCTCCAGGGCGGTGCGCAGCGCGGCGCGGCGGGCCGCGTACCGCGCCCGCTGTTCCCGTACGTGCGTGTCGTCGCCCAGCGCCGCGACCGTCGCCGCCTGCACCGGCGCGGGGGTCATCATTCCGCCGTGTTTGCGGATCTTCAGCAGCTCGCCCAGGACGGCCTTGTCGCCCGCCAGGAAGGCCGCGCGATAGCCGGCCAGATTGGAGCGCTTGGAGAGCGAGTGGACGGCGACGATCCCGTCGTACGAACCGCCGCAGACGTCCGGGTGCAGCACCGATACGGGATCGGCCTCCCAGCCCAGCTCCAGATAGCACTCGTCGCTGAACAGCAGCACACCGTGCTCGCGCGCCCAGGCGACGATCCGGGTCAGCTCGTCCGGCGCCAGGACAGCTCCGGTCGGGTTCGACGGTGAGTTGAGCCACAGGAGCTTCAGCCCGGCGGGGTCGAGCCGTGCCCCCGCGGCGTCAGCCGCAAATGTTCCCGTGTCGTACGGGACGGGCTCGGCGCCGCAGAGCCGCGCGCCCACCTCGTACGTCGGGTACGCGAGCCGGGGGAAGGCGACGCGGTCACCCGCGCCGAGGCCGAGCTGTGTCGGCAGCCAGGCCACCAGCTCCTTGGAGCCGACCACCGGCAGCACATGCTCGTGCGTCACACCGCGCGCGCCGAGGCGCCGCTCCACCCATCCGGTCAGCGCGTCCCGCAGCGCGGTCGTGCCCCACACCGTCGGATACCCGGGAGAGTCGGCGGCCTCGATCAGGGCCCGCTGGATCAGCGCCGGCACGGGGTCGACGGGGGTGCCGACGGACAGGTCCACGATCCCGTCCGGATGGGCCGCCGCCGTGGCCTTGAAGGGCTCCAGCTTGTCCCAGGGAAAGACGGGAAGACGCGAAGAGACTGCGGACACGTGCTCACTCTTTCTCGTACGGCTTCTCGTACGGTTTCTGCTTCTCGTACGGCTTTCTCGTACGGATTCTCGTCGCCTCCCCCCTGCCGGCGCGCGCTGGGCGCGCGGACGCGCGGGCGAAACGCCGCGGTCCCGTACGGCGGCGGGCCGTACGGGACCGGGGGCGCGCTGTCAGCCGTTCTGGGGCGGCAGCGCGGCGATGAAGGGATGGTCCCGCTCGATCAGACCGAGCTTGGAAGCGCCACCGGGCGAACCGAGCTCGTCGAAGAACTCGACGTTCGCCTTGTAGTAGTCCTTCCACTCCTCCGGGGTGTCGTCCTCGTAGAAGATGGCCTCGACCGGGCAGACCGGCTCACAGGCTCCACAGTCGACGCATTCGTCCGGGTGGATGTACAAGGACCTGGAGCCCTCGTAGATGCAGTCGACCGGGCACTCCTCGATGCACGCCTTGTCCTTGACGTCGACACAAGGCTGCGCGATGACGTAGGTCACGCTGTCGTTCCTCCTCGATAGGGCGCGGCGGGCCGATCTGCGGCTCCGTCCACGGGCGCGCGGGAGCGCGGCGTCGTCGATGCCCGCATCTAGTATCTCCGTTCTTGGGCGCGATCCGAACAGGAGGGGCGTACAGAGCTGTGGAATTCACTGCGGGCGGACGGTTCGAGGTCCGCCTTACACCGGCTGACGTGGGCAAACGCGTATCAGTCAGACAGTTGACCGGCAGTGGGGCCGCTGGTGAGAAGTTCACGGACACGGTGGGCGTTCTCACATCCTGGGACGGGGATGTGCTGCTGATCACACGGCGCACCGGCGAGAGCGTCCGTGTCCCCGAGGCCGCTCTGGTCGCGGGCAAGGTGGTGCCGGCGGCACCGCCCAGACGTCGGGGCCCCGCGGCGTCGTTCGAGGAGCTGGCCGGGGTCTGTGCGCGGTCCTGGCAGCCGGTGGAGAGCGAGCCGCTGGGAGAGTGGCTGCTCAGAGCGGCCTCGGGCTTCACCAGGCGGGCGAATTCCGTGCTGCCCCTGGGTGATCCCGGGGTGGGGCCCGACGAGGCGCTGACGCGCGTACGACGGTGGTACGAGGCGCGGGGGCTGCCCCCGTACGTACAGGCCGCGACCGGCGCGGAGGGCACCCAGGAACGGCTGTGCGCGGAGCTGGAGCGGCGCGGCTGGCGGCCGGAGGTGACGGCCGAGGTGCGGATCGCCGCGCTCGCGCCGCTCGGGGACCGTGACGCCGATGTGTCCGAGGTCGTGCTCGGCCGGGGCGTCGGCGAGGCGTGGCTCCGGCGTTACCAGCGGTCCGGTGTGCCAGGACCCCATGTGCTGCACGTACTGAACAGCGGGCCTTCGGTGTGGTTCGCCACCGTGCCCGGGGATCGGGGCGAGGACGGGGAGCCCGGCACACCGGCCGCGATCGGCCGGTGTGTGGTGGACGGACGGTGGGCGGGGTTCATGGCGGTGGAGGTCGACCCGGCCCGCCGCCGCCAGGGGCTGGCCACAGCCGTGATGACCGCGCTCGCCCGGCGCGCCCTGGAGGAGGGCGCGTCCGCGGCCTGGCTCCAGGTCGAGTCGGACAACGTCGGCGCGCGGGCCATGTACGAGGCGATGGGTTTCGCCGTCCACCACCACTACCACCACTTCCGAGCGCGCTGAGCGGGTACGAGGCCGATATGCGACCGGAATCCGAGGACGTGGGCCGGTGGTTCGCCGAGGAGGCCCGCGCGGACCGTCCCGACCTGGCCACGCTCTGTCTGCTGGTGGGAGCGGAGGCCGATCCCGCCCTGGGCGAGGCCGGTATCGCCGCGGCCCAGGCCGAGCTGGACCGGCTGGCGGGACTGCTGCCCTTCGGGGTCCTCGGCGCGCGCGCCTGGGCGGTCGCGCTGGCGGAGCTGCTGGGTGAGCGGTGCGGTTTCGAGGGCACTCCGGCGGAGTACCGGCGGCTGGACTCGTCGCTGCTGCCCGTGGTGCTGCGGCGCAGACGGGGGCTGCCCATCCTGCTCTCGGTGGTGTGGATCGAGGTCGCGCGACGGGCGGGCGCGCCGGTGTACGGCGTGGCCCTGCCCGGCCATTTCGTGGTCGGTTTCGGCGACCCGGAGGAGCGCGTCCTCGCCGATCCCTTCGGCGGCGGCCGGCTGCTGACGGGCGCGGAGGCGGCGCTGCTGGTGACCGGCGCGACGGGCGAGGCGCTCGAACCGGCCATGCTCGCCCCCGCCGACCCGCTCGGCATCGTCCTGCGCGTACTGAACAACATCCGTGCCTGGGCCGCGACCCGCCCGGAGCACACCGATGTGTCGCTGTGGGCGGTCGAGCTGTCCCTGCTGCTGCCCTCGCATCCGGCCAGACTGCGTTACGACCGCGCCCAGTTGCTCGTACAGCGCGGGGAGTTCCGGCGGGGGGCGGCCGAGATGGACGAGTACGCGCGGGTGGTGGACGCGGTGGAGCCGTCGACGGCGGAGGCGATCCGGCGCAAGGCGCGGGCGGCGCGGGCGATGCTCAACTGACGTCCGGCGACCCGGCTCGGCGGTTTCGTGGGTCGTGAGCCGTGTCCCGGGGACGACATCCGTCGTCCCCGGGACACGGCAATGCCTGAGCGACAGCCGGACAGGACCCAGGCCCTCTTGGCCGAGGTTCAGACCTGGCTGGGGTTCAGACCTGGCTGGGGTTCAGACCTAGCTGGGGTTCAGATTGATCGTCTGGGTGCGCTCGGCGAGTGTCTTGCCGCGCAGCGCCGTCTGCATGGCCTGCGCCACATCGGCGGAGGAGACGGGGTACTGCTTACCGTCACCCTTCGTGATCGTGATGCCGTCGAAGACGCCTTCCAGCAGCTGGTCGATTGCGGTCCTGTTGTAGACCTCGACAAGCTTTCCGTCGACAGCCTTCATGGAGAGGATCTTGGGCAGCGACTTCGCGGGACCGAACTGGATCTGCTTGTCGCCCGCCTTGATGGTGACCAGGTCGGACATCGCGGGCTTGGCGAACTCGTCCATCGCCCGGTCCAGCTCAGGCTGACCGACCGTCGGCTCGCGGGAGACAACGGGCAGTTCCACGTTGTTGATCTTGCCCGTCTGCACCTGGGCGCGGTAAGCGTCCCGGGCCGAGATGATCGAGTGGTTCACGTCGAGCGACGTGCCCGCCTTGCCCGGTACGGCGATGGCCTTGCCCGGCTCGAACTTGATCGTTCCCTCGCTCGCCGAACCCGAGACACCCGCCAGATCGGTGAGCGCGGCGGTCAGCTTCTCCTCGTCGACGGGGATCACCGGCTGGGCGACCCGGGCGCGGCCGAAGAGCGAGCCGATCACCGACACCGGGTTGTAGTCGCTGCCGGCCGCGGCGCGGACGGTGGCCTGGCTGTCGAAGCTGAGTCCCGCCTTGTCCGGAGCCAGCTCCTCCGTCTTGCCGCCGATGCTGAGTCGCAGCGGCTCCTCGGCCCGCGGGCCGAGGGTGGCTTCGAGCTTGTTGACCGCCTGGGCGCGGGTGCCGCCGATGTCGACGCCGAGGACCGTGGTGCCCTTCGGCACATCCGAGCGGTTCATCAGCAGGCCGGCGCCGTAGAGACCGCCCGCGGCCACGACGACCATGGCGGCGAGGAGCGTGAGCTTGGAGCGGCCCTTCTTCTTGGCGGGCGCGGCCGGCGGGGTGGTGGTACGCGCCGGGGCCGTGCCCGAGGGCGGGACGCCCTGTGCGGAGCCGACCGGGCCGGGGAAGTCCGGGGCCGAGAAGTCGTGGTCCTGGCCGAGGGCGCCGGGGCCGTCGGGCCTGGGGCCGAGGCCGGTGCCCGGACCGCCCCCAGGACCCGAGCCGGGGACGGGCGCGCGGCGCTCCGCTGGCACCACGGGGATGCCGCTGGTGAGCGTGTCCCCGGAGACATGGCCGCCGGGTCCTGGCTCGGGCGCGGGGTGCTGCGGTGTCAGTACGG
This sequence comes from Streptomyces sp. NPDC094034, assembly GCF_040303865.1. Lineage (NCBI taxonomy): Bacteria > Bacillati > Actinomycetota > Actinomycetes > Kitasatosporales > Streptomycetaceae > Streptomyces > Streptomyces sp. NPDC094034. The sequence continues at coordinate 141,224 of NZ_JBEOUD010000005.1, forward strand.
CGGTGTCGTCGGACATCCGCGGCGGACCGACCTGGCCCAGGGCCGACGGCGGAGTGCTGAGGGCCGACGGCGGGGTGCCGAGCGACGCGCCGCCGGTGGCCGGCCCGCTGGTCGGACCGCTGGGCCCGGCGCCGGGAGGCCGGATACCGAGCGGGGGCGTGGTGGGACCGGAGGACGCGAAGTCCGTACCGGAACCCCGGGACGCGAAGTCCGTACCGGAACCGCCCGGCGCGAAGTCCGTACCGGAACCGCGGGACGTGAAGTCCGTACCGGAACCGCCCGGCGCGAAGTCCGTACCGGAACCGCGGGACGTGAAGTCCGTACCGGAACCGCCGGACGTGAAGCCGTCGGGGCCCGCGCCCTGGGGTCCGGAGCCCGTGACCCCGGCGCCGGACGCGAGGTCGCTGAGCGCGCTACGGGGAGCGCCGCCGTTCTGCGACTGCCCGCCGCCCGGGTAGTACGGCGACTCCGAGGAGCCGCGATCGGCAGGCCGCGGCGCGGTGCCCGCGACGGCGGCGGCGCCCGCGCCCAGACCGGCGCTCATGCCCGCGGCCGTACCGGTACCCGACGTCGCCGACTTGCGTGGCGCGAACCAGTCGCTCGTGGATCTGTCCTCGGCCCCCGGTTCCTCCGCCGGCTCGGCCTGTCCGCCCGGTCCGGAGTCGGCTGCGTCCTGGGGCACATCGGGCCTGGGGATGCCGCCCGTACGCTCGGCGACCGGGACACCCCGGCCGTCGGTGCTGTCGCCGTCGCCCATGGGCGTACGCATCACGACGGGCGGGATCGGCCGCGAACCCGGGATGTTGATCCGGATACGCGTGGTCAGTGTGGTCTCGGTCTTGGGCTCGTCCGGCTTCGGGACGGGTGAGGTTTCCGTCTCCGCCGGAGCGTCCTGCTGGGGGTGCAGCGACGGATACTGGCGGGATCCGTACGGCGGTGTCCCCGAGGGGTACGCGGCTCCGCCGCGCCCCTGGGGCCCGGAGGACGAACTGTCAGTTTCACGACTCAAAGCAGGTTCTCCCGGTTGGCTCCGCCGCCCGTTCTTACTGGTACGAAACTGTTCAGGTTCCCCATGCCGGAGGCGGGGGGAAGGCCCGGAGCGCGCACCACCATACTGGCCCCGGCCGACAGACACCCGACGAGCATGTGAAGCGATGCTCCGCCGACCGTACGGACGTGGTCAATTCAGCAGCAGCCGGGCGCGTCACTTCTCAAGTCGGCCGGACTTCGGGCCCGGTTGCGGCAACCGCGACATCGTGGCACACATCACAGCCACCAACATGCCGCCCAGGAGGTAGACGAGCGGTCCGATGCCCGCGGCGTAGACCGCGTCACCCTCCGGGCGGCCCAGACTCAGGAAGACGGCCGCGAGGATCCAGCCTGCCGCGGGTGCCCCGACGCCCAGTTGCGTGCCGGTGAGGAACAGCCCGCCGAAGAAGAGCCCGGCGGTGGCGAGCAGGGCGAGCAGCAATCCGCCGGGCACCCAGCCGCCCTGGACGAGTGAACCTGCCGCGCTGACGAGCACGCCGAGAACGAACAGCGAGAGATATGTGGCGATACGTCCGGGTCTGGGGCGACTCGTGAACATACCGCCGGACTGCCCCTGCCCACTCATCCGTTCGCCCCGTTCACTCTGTTCTTCACGTTCGCGCCGTTCCCCATGTTCGCGCCGTTCGCGGCGTTCGCGCCGTCATCACTGGCTACGCCCGCGAAGAGATCGTTCTCACGTTCACCGTCGGGCGCCCCCGACGTGCCCTGCGTCAACTGGTAGTACTCGGCGGCGAAGATCGGCTGTCCCAGATCGTTGGAGAGCGCGAAGAAGGGTCCGTCCACGGCGATTTGAGTGGCATGGGCGCGCATCGCCGCCGCCTTGCGCTCCCGGTACGGCTCGCCGTCGATCGCGGCGGTGATCTCCGTGTCGTCGATCACGCCCGGAATGTCCTCGATCGCGGCGACACCGGGGAAGTCGGCACCCGCCGCCCGCAGCCGGGCGAACCCCTCTTCGGCGACGGAGCGCGGTACGCGGTTCCAGTAGATCTTGTGGATGGCGTGCGGAGCGCCGAGGCCGGGCCGGAAGGCGGGCTCGGCGGCCAGTACGGCACCGCGCATGGCGACACGATGGGCCTGGATGTGGTCGGGGTGGCCGTAACCGCCGTTGGGGTCGTAGGTCACCAGCACCTGCGGACGCACCTCACGGATCACCTCGACGAGGCAGCCGGCGGCGTCGTCGACGGGGGCGCGCCAGAAGGCTCCCTCGCGGTCGTTCTGTTCCAGGCCCATCATCCCGGAGTCCCGGAATCTGCCGGGGCCGCCGAGGAAGCGGTGGTCGGTGACGCCCAGTTCCCTCATCGCCGCCGCGAGTTCACCGACGCGATGGGCGCCGAGGCGGTCCTCGCGGTCGGCCGCCAGATGCGCCAGCTCGGGTGGGATGACCTCTCCCTCCTCACCGAGGGTGCAGGTCACCAACGTGACCAGGGCGCCCTCGGCCGCGTACCTGGCCATGGTGGCGCCGTTGTTGATCGACTCGTCGTCCGGGTGCGCGTGCACCAGCAGCAGACGGCGGGCGGGTAGATCGGTCATGGGGACAGCCTACGAGCCGGCACCCGAAACCCCTCGGCCAGTGGGCGACGACGACGGCCGAGGGGCTGCGGGCAGTGGACGGTGCCGGACATGGCCGGACTTCAGGGCACCTTCAGAGCAGGGTGAAGTTGGCCGAAAGAGAGCGGAAGATGACTAGAACTTGATCCCGCCGATCATCCCTGCCACGTTCGTGGTCAGTTCGCTGATGGTGGGAGCGATGGATGAACTGGCGATGTAGAAGCCGAGCAACATGCAGACCACCGCGTGTCCGGCCTTCAGTCCGGATTTCCGGACCAGCAGGAAGACGACGATCGCCAGCAGCACCACCGCCGAAATCGAGAGTGCCACGGCGGTTCACCTCCATAAATATTCAGTCGGAAAATCGCAGCAAGCATGTGCCCGGCGGATTCATACCCACCTAACGCTACGGATCATAACTATCCGTGCGGACGCATTGATCGGTGCACGGCAGCACACTGGGGGCGCACGGCCATCGCCCAGTAGGTTCGTTCCATGACCTTGAGGCAGCAGCTCTCGTTCCCGCGCCAGCACGCCAGGACCCAGCGCTTCACGCTCGGCGCCCCACGCGCGTTCACCGTGTCTCCCGATGGTGCGCGGGTGACCTTCCTGCGCTCCTCCTCGGGCACGGACCGGGTGAACAGCCTCTGGGTACTGGATCTTGAGGACTCCGCCGGCGGTGCCGAGGGCGGATCCGGCGAGGGCCCTGAGCGGATCGCCGCCGATCCGGCCGTGCTCCTGGGCGGCGCCGTCGAGCGGCTCTCCCCCGAGGAGCGGGCCCGGCGCGAGCGGAGCCGCGAGGGCTCGGGAGGCATCGTCGGCTACGCGCTGGACGGCGCGGGGCAGTTGGCGGCGTTCGCGCTCTCCGGGCGGCTGTTCACGGCCGAACTGCTCGCCGGGACGACCCGCGAACTGCCCGTACGGGGACCGGTGATCGACCCGCGGCCCTCGCCGGACGGACGCCATGTCGCGTACGTGGCCGACGGCGCCCTCCGCGTGATCACCGCCGACGGGGAGCGGGACCGTGAGCTGGCGGGGCGCTCCGCGACCGAGGGCGAGGACATCACCTACGGCCTGGCGGAGTTCATCGCCGCCGAGGAGATGAGCCGCACCCGTGGCTACTGGTGGTCCCCCGAGTCCGACCGGCTGCTGGTCGCGCGGGTCGACACGACGCGGGTGCGGCGCTGGTGGATCTCCGACCCGGCGCACCCGGAGCGGGAGCCCGTGCGGGTCGCCTACCCGGCGGCCGGCACCCCCAACGCGGACGTACGGCTGTATCTCGTCGGCCTGGAGGGATCCGGCGGGGCCGAGGGCGCGACGGCGCCGGACGGGCCCGGAGGGGCGGCTACGGAGGTCGTCTGGGACCGCGCGCGCTACCCGTATCTGGCGCGGGTGCACTGGTCGGCCGCGGGCGTGCCCCTGCTGCTCGTACAGAGCCGTGATCAGCGCGGCCAGCTGTATCTGGCGGTGGACACGGCGACCGGCGCGACCACGACCGTGCACCGGGACGAGGACCCCGCCTGGCTGGAGCTCTTCGCCGAGCTGCCCGCCTGGGCGCCGGACGGGCGGCTGGTGCGGATCGCCGACGAGGGCGGCGCACGGGTCCTGATGGTCGGCGACCGGCCGCTGACCGGGCCGCAGTTGCATGTCAGGGCCGTGCTCGACATCGGCGAGCACGATGTCCTCGTCTCGGCGTCGGCCGGCGAGGCGGCGGCGGATCCCGAGATCGGCGAGATCCATGTGTACCGGGTCAGCGAACTGGGCGTCGAACGGCTCTCGGAGGGCGCGGGGGTGCACTCCGCCGTACGTACCGGCGAGGTGACCGTGCTGGTGTCCGCCGGGCTGGACTCCTCCGGGGCGTCCGCGCGGGTGCTCAGGGACGGCAAGCGGCTGGCGACGCTCGCCTCGCACCCCGAGCGGCCGGTGCTCACCGCGCGGCCGCGGCTCACCGAGGCGGGCGCGCACCGGATTCCCTGCGCCGTGCTGCTCCCGAGCGGCTACGAGGAGTCGGACGGCCCGCTTCCGGTTCTGCTCGACCCCTACGGGGGCCCGCACGGACAGCGCGTGGTGGCCGCGCAGAACGCGTATCTCACCTCGCAGTGGTTCGCCGACCAGGGGTTCGCGGTGATCGTCGCCGACGGCCGTGGCACCCCGGGCCGTTCGCCGGCCTGGGAGAAGGCCGTCAAGCAGAATCTGCTGCTCAGCCTGGACGACCAGATCGAGGCGCTGCACGCCCTCGCCGAGCGGTTCCCGCTCGATCTGGGACGCGTCGCGATGCGCGGCTGGTCCTTCGGCGGCTATCTCGCCGGGCTCGCGGTCCTGCGCCGCCCGGATGTCTTCCACGCGGCGGTCTCCGGCGCTCCGGTCACCGATCTGCGGCTCTACGACACCCACTACCAGGAGCGGTACTTCGGCGGGGGCCCGCAGGACGTGCCCGAGGTCTACGCCGCCCACTCACTGGTCACGGACGACGGGCTGTCGGCGCCGGAGAGTCCGGCACGGCCCCTGATGATCATCCATGGGCTGGCCGACGACAATGTGGTGGTGGCACACACCCTCAGGCTCTCCGGGGCCCTGCTCGCGGCGGGACGCCCCCATGAAGTGCTGCCCCTGACTGGTGTGACCCATATGACGCCACAGGAGGAAGTGGCCGAGAACCTGCTGCTGCTCCAGGTCGACTTCCTCAAGAGGTCGCTGGGCCTGGGCTGAGCCTCAGAAGGCCGCCGGGGCCGCGCCGAGCGCGGGCAACCGGCCGGGACCCTGGGAGTCCCGGCCGGTCTACGGCACCCGCACGGCCGTACGCTGTCCAGCCTGACGCGTTCGTATATCGGTGACGGGTCCGCCAAGTTGCTTGCGTGTTAACGAAATTGATATGTTTTATCGCCTTTCGCCCCTCGAATCCCGACCCTCCCGAGCTCAGGACGGCACGATCCGCCGCTCCTCCGCGAAGTGGCACGCGGAGGGGTGCGCCGCGGGCCCCTGCCGCCCCCGGAAGGCCTCCGGGACCGTCAGTCCGGGTTCCTCCACCACACACCGCTCACGCGCCTTCCAGCAGCGCGTACGGAACCGGCAGCCGGACGGCGGGTTCGCCGGGGACGGCACATCGCCGGTCAGGATGATCCGGTCGCGGTGCTCGCGTGCCGAGGGGTCCGGCAGCGGCACCGCCGAGAGCAGGGCCTGGGTGTACGGATGCGTGGGGTGCTCGTAGATCTCCGTGTCCGGGCCGATCTCGGCCAGCCGCCCCAGATACATCACGCCGACCCGGTCGGAGATGTGGCGGACGATCGACAGATCGTGGGCGATGAAGACATACGAGAGGCCGAACTCGTCCTGGAGCCGCTCCATCAGATTGATGACCTGCGCCTGCACGGAGACATCGAGGGCCGAGACCGGCTCGTCGGCCACGATGATCTCGGGCCGGAGCGCCAGCCCGCGGGCGATGCCGATGCGCTGGCGCTGGCCGCCGGAGAACTGGTGCGGATAGCGGTTGATGTACTCCGGGTTGAGGCCGACGACATCCAGCAGCTCCCGGACCCTGCGCCGCCGGTCGCCCTTGGGCGCCGCCTCGGGGTGGATCTCGTACGGTTCCCCGATGATGTCGCCCACGGTCATCCGGGGGTTGAGCGAGGTGTAGGGGTCCTGGAACACCATCTGGATGTTGCGGCGGACCGCCTTCAGCGCGCGGCCCGACAGCCGGGTGATGTCCTCGCCCTTGTACCGGATCACGCCGGACGTCGGCCGCTCCAGGTTCACCAGCGTTTTCGCGACGGTCGACTTGCCGCAGCCCGACTCCCCCACGATGCCGAGGGTCTCGCCGGGAGCCAGCGAGAAGGAGACCCCGTCGACCGCCCGTACCGCCCCGATCCGCTTCTTGAACAGGATGCCGCGGGTCAGCGGATAGTGCTTGACCAGCTCCCGCACTTCCAGGATGGGCTCAGCCATGGAGCGTCTCCTTCCAGAAGTAGCAGGCGCTGCGCCGTCCCCCGGCCGCCCCCGGCACATCCGCCACCTCGAAGAGCGGCGGCACCTCCGTACGGCACACGCCCTGCGCCATCGGACAGCGGGGGTTGAAGGCGCAGCCGGGTGGGATACGCAGCAGATTCGGCGGCAGGCCCTTGATCGCGTACAGCTCCCTGCCCTTCCGGTCCAGCCGCGGGATCGACCGGAGCAGACCGCGGGTGTACGGATGGGCGGGCGCCCGGTAGATCTCGTGCACCGGCGCGGTCTCCACGATCCGGCCCGCGTACATCACCGCGATCCGGTCGGCGACATCGGCGACCACTCCGAGGTCATGGGTGATCAGGATCAGCCCCATGTTCAGCTCGCGCCGCAGCTCGGCGAGGAGATCCATCACCTGGGCCTGGACGGTCACATCGAGCGCGGTGGTCGGCTCGTCGGCGATGATCAGCGAGGGCTCCAGTGCGAGCGCCATCGCGATCATGATGCGCTGGCGCATGCCGCCGGAGAACTGGTGCGGATAATCATCGACCCGCTCGGCGGCCGCCGGGATCCTGACCCGGTCCATCAGCTCGACGGCCTTCGCCCGCGCCTGTTTACGGGACATCCCCCGGTGCACGATGAACATCTCGCCGAGCTGGGCGCCCACGGTCAGCACGGGGTTGAGCGAGGAGAGCGCGTCCTGGAAGATCATCGCCATCTCGGCGCCCCGGATCCCGCGGCGCCGCTCCTCCTTGAGCTTCAGCAGATCCCGTCCCTGGAACAGCACTTCACCGCCGGTGATCCGGCCGGGCGGCGTATCGAGGATCCCCATGACCGCCTGCGCGGTGACGGACTTCCCGGAGCCCGATTCGCCCAGCACGGCCAGGGTCTCGCCGGCGTCGACCGAGTAGCTGACGCCGTTGACGGCCCTGGCGACCCCGTCGCGGGTGTGGAACTCCACCTGTAGATCGCGCACTTCGAGCAACATGGGACGGGCTCCTCAGCGCAGCTTGGGGTCGAGGGCGTCGCGTACCGCGTCGCCGAGCATGATGAACGCGAGCACGGTGATGGCCAGCGCGCCGGCCGGCCAGAGCAGCATGTGCGGGGAGTTGCGGATATAGGGCGAGGCGTCGGAGATGTCGATCCCCCAGGAGACGGTCGGCGGTTTGAGGCCCACGCCGAGATACGAGAGGGTCGCCTCCAGCGCGATGAACGTACCGAGCGCGATCGTGGCCACGACGATCACGGGCGCGATGGCGTTGGGCAGGATGTGCCGCAGCATCATCCGGGGGTTGGAGGCGCCGAGCGCCCGCGCCGCCAGGACGAAGTCGTTCTGTTTGACGGTGATGACGGAGCCGCGCGCGATCCGCGAGATCTGCGGCCAGCCGAGCAGCACCATGAAGCCGATCACCGGCCAGACGGTGGAGCTGGTCACCACGGACAGCAGCACCAGACCGCCGAGGACCACCGGGATGCCGAAGAAGATATCGGTGATCCGGGAGAGGATCGCGTCCCAGAACCCGCCGAAGAAGCCGGCCAGACCGCCGAGGACCGAGCCGACGACCGCGACCCCGAGGCTGGCGAGGACGCCGACGACCACCGAGGTCCTGGCGCCGTAGACGGTACGGGTGTAGACGTCGCAGCCCTGCCCGTTGAAGCCGAAGGGATGGCCGGGCCGGGAGCCGTCCTGAGCCCTGGCGAGATCGCAGGAGAGCGGGTTGCCCGCGGTGATCAGCGACGGCCGGATCGAGATGATCACCAGAAAGACGATGACCAGCGCCGAGAGGACGAAGACGGGGTTACGGCGCAGATCGCGCCAGGCGTCCGACCAGAGGCTGCGCGGCCGGCCCGTGGATTCACCTCCCGCGCCCCTGTCGGAGCCGCCGTCTGGGCCGGCCGGGCGCTGTTCCAGCGTGGCTCCCTCACTGGTGGCGAGGTCCATCCCGCCGCCCGCGCCGGTCGCCGCGATGGCTCCGCCGTGGTCGCCGGTGGGTGGGGACTGCGGCTCAGGCATAGCGGATCCTCGGGTCGAGAACGGCGTAGAGGAGGTCGATCAGCAGATTCGCCACCAGGAAGACGATGACCAGCACGGTCACGAAGCCGACGACGGTCTGGGTGTTCTGGCGCAGGATGCCCTGGTAGAGCTGGAATCCGACGCCGTGGATATTGAAGATCCGCTCGGTGACGATCGCGCCGCCCATCAGCGCGCCGATGTCCGTACCGATGAAGGTGACCACCGGGATCAGCGAGTTGCGCAGCAGATGACGAGTGATCACGCGGTGCCGGGGCAGGCCCTTGGCGACGGCGGTACGGACATAGTCGGAGCGGGCGTTCTCGGCGATCGAGGTCCGGGTCAGCCGGGTGACATAGGCCAGGGAGACGGACGCGAGCACCAGCCCCGGCAGGATCAGCTCGTCCAGCGGGGCCGCGGGAGAGACCGACGGCCGGATGAGATGCCAGTTCACACCGAACACCAGTTGCGCCAGCAGACCGGTGACAAAGGTCGGTACGGCGATGACCACCAGCGTCAGCAGCAGGACGGAGGTGTCGACCGGGCGGCCCCGGCGCAGCCCGGTGAGCACGCCGAAGGCGATGCCGATGATGATCTCGAAGACGATGGCCACGATCGTCAGCCGGATGGTGACCGGGAAGGCCGAGGCCATCAGGTCGATGACCTTCTGCCCGTTGAAGGCGGTGCCGAAGTCGCCGGAGAAGACATGTCCCATGTAGGTGAGGTACTGCCGCCACACCGGCTGATCGAGGCCGAACTCCTGGCGCAGCCGTGCCTCGGTGGCGGGATCGCACTGCCGCTCCCCGCAGAGACCGGCGATGGGGTCGCCCATCACGTTGACCATCAGGAAGATCAGCAGGGTGGCGCCGATGAAGACGGGGATCATCTGCAACAGACGCCGGATCACATAACGTCCCATGGGGGCTCCGGGGTTCGTGGGAGGGCGCGGGCGGCCCCGGGCGTCAGCTGACCCTGATCTCGTTGTAGACCGGGACGCTGAAGGGGTTCAGTGCGACATGGGAGACACGGTCCGAGTAGCCGGCGCTGCCGTTCTGGTACCAGAGCGGGATGGCCGCCATCCGGTCCCGTACGACACCCTCGGCCCGCTGGAACGTGCGGATGGCCGACTTGGTGTCCGCGTCGGCGTTGGCCTCGTCGATGAGCCGGTCGAACCGGGGGTCGCTCCACTTGCCGTCGTTGGACGAGGCGTTGGTGTAGTAGAGCGGCTGAAGGAAGTTCTGGATCAGCGGGTAGTCCATCTGCCAGCCCGCCCGGAACGGCCCCCGCAGCTTCCGCCCGCCGATGCGGTTGCGGAAGTCGGCGAAGGTGCCGACCGGGCTGCCGACACATGCCTTGTCGTTGCCCAGCGCGTTGTTGATGCTGTTGCAGACCGCGTCGACCCACTCCTTATGGGAGCCCGTGTCGGCGTTGTAGGTGATGGTCAGCCGACCGTGCGGGATGCCGCCGCCCCGCTTGATCAGCTTCCTCGCCGCAGGGGCGTCGTACGTGCAGGCCCGGCCACAGAGCCCGGGCAGAAAGCCGCCGTCCGCGCCGAGGACCGGGGAGGTCCAGTCGGTCGCCGGGGTGCGGGTCTTGCGGAAGATCATGTCGGTGATCTGTCCGCGGTTGATCGCCATGGACAGCCCGGTGCGTACCTTGACGGCCCCCTCGGTGTTCCACTCCTTGTCGTAGTACGGGAAGGCGAGGGTCTGGATGATGCCGGCCGGGCTGTTGATGTACCGGCCGCTGAGGTCGGAGCGCACGTTCTTGAGCTGTGCGGCGGGGACGTCGTCGACCAGATCGAGGTTTCCGGCGACCAGATCGGTGTACGCGGTGTTGCTGTCGGTGTAGACCACGAGATCCACACCGCCGTTGCGCGGCCGGTCGGCGCCCGGGTACCCCTGCCAGGTGCGCAGGGACATCTGGGAGCCCTTGGTGTAGTTCTCCACCGTGTACGGGCCGTTGCCGACGGGCTTGGCGAGCCAGCCTGCGTGGTCGTCGTAGAACGCCCTGGGCAGCGGGGCGAACGCCGCGTATCCCAGGGTGTCCGGCCAGGTGGAGAAGCGCTGCGACAGCTTGACGGTGAACGTCCGGGGCCCGGTGACCTTCAGCCCCGACAGCGTTCGCGCGGTGGGGTGTCCCGACTCCGGGTGGACCTTGTCGTATCCGTCGATGTACTGGAAGAAGTAGGCGTTCTTCTGGTTGTTGTCGAGGTACGCCCCGTAGTTCCAGGCGTCCACGAAGGACTTCGCGGTGACCTTCTCGCCGTCGCTGAAGGTCCAGCCGTCCTTGACGGTGACCGTGAAGTGGGTCGAGTCCGTCGTGTCGATCTTCTCGGCGAGGGCGTTCTCGGCCTTGCCGGTCTTCGGGTTGTACCGCTTGAGCCCCCGGAAGACCATGTCGAGGACCTTGCCGCCCTGGACCTCATTTGTGTTCGCGGGCTCCAGCGGATTCTGCGGATCACCCCAGGAGGAACGCACCACACCGTTGGGACCACCGATGACGTCGGACGCCCCGCCACAGCCCGACGCGGTGAGGACGACAGCCACCGCGCAGGCGACCCGTCCGGTGTGTGCGGGTCCTCGCATGAAGTGTCTCCCTCATCAGACGCACCTATTTGCCCCCGAATACACCCCCTACAGTGATGAGTCGCGTCGTGATGGCGGCCGTAGGCGCGGTCCCGGAACGCGAACGCCCCATCGGAACCACTCGCCCGGGTCACACCGGAAGAGTGACCTCCCAGGTGTCCACGGCGAAGTGCACCCGCATGCCGTTGTCCTCGTACAGCCTCAGCGCGCCCGTGGCGTTCCGCGTATCCACCCCGAGCCCCCGGCCACGGGCCTCCCTTTCCGGTGGGGGCACCTCTCGCGCAACGGCTTTTCCCCCGGCAGGCCGGATGTCGCGCGCGGCTCTCGCGTGCGAGGGTGACCCCATGACCGAGCCCGGGGTGACGCGACTGCTCGACCGATTCATGGCGGATGTCTCCGCCGCCGTGCCACTCGTCGCCCTGTGGGCGCACGGTTCGCTGGCCTTCGGGGATTTCCGGCCCGGCCGCAGCGATCTCGATCTGGTGGCCCTCGTCGGCGCCGAACCGACGGACGCACAGCGGGCGCGGCTGCGCGCACTGCATCAACAGCTGTTCGCCGAGGCGCCGTTCGCCGACAAGCTGCACTGCACCTACCTGCCCCGGCAGGGCGCCGAGGACGCCGGGCGGGCTCATCCGACCTGGGCGCTCGGCGAGTGGTTCGAGCGGCCGGTGAGCCCGGTGGGCCGACGTGAACTGACCACCGGCGCACTGGTGTTGACGGGACCCTCCCCTGTCGGCGAGCTGCCCGGGGTGAGCGACCGGGAGCTGACGGACTTCATCCGCCGCGATCTGCGCGACTACTGGCTGCCCGTGACCGCCAAGCCGGAGCTCTGGGTCCATGACGCCTGGGTGGACGCGGCCATGCTGACGTTCGCGCGCGCCTCAGTGACGTTGCGCGACGGCCGGCTGGTCACCAAGCGGGAGGCGCTGGAGGAGCTGCGTGCCCTGGGCGCGCCCGCGGCGGTCACCGAGGACATCCACCGACGCCGGTACGGGACGGCGGACGGTCCGGGCACCGAGGAGTGGCTCCGCCGGCGCGGGGAGCTGGCGCGCGTGTTCGTCCGCGCCGGGATCGAGGCGACGACGGAGTCATCCGCAGCACCGCACCGGCGGCCGGAACCCGCGTAATACCGGCCCCCGGGCCGGGGCCCCCACGTCACGCACGGAGGCCCGCGGCCGAGGCGTTCCTCGGGCGCGGGCCCCGTCCACGACTGATCGTCGGCTCAGTCGTTCAGTTCCTTCTCGATGGCCACCAGCGCCGGGTCGAGTACGACATCCTCCTCGCGCGCCACGGTCGTCGGCTCCTCCGGGAAGTGGCAGGCCGTCAGATGACCGGCCGCGCTGCCCGAGATTTGCAGCAGCGGCGGCTCTTCGGTGGCGCACTTGTCCTGCGCCTTCCAGCAGCGGGTGCGGAACCGGCAGCCGGACGGCGGCATGATCGGCGAGGGTACGTCGCCGGCCAGCCGGATCCGTTCCTTCTTGTCGATGTCGATGTCCGCCTCGGGCACCGCGGAGAGCAGCGCGTGGGTGTACGGGTGGCGGGGGCGGTTGTACAGCGAGTCGCGGTCCGCGACCTCCACCACCTTGCCCAGGTACATCACCGCGACGCGCTCCGAGAAGTGCCGCACGATCGCCAGGTCATGGGCGATGAAGACGAAGGCGATCCCCAGGTCGCGCTGGAGTTCCTGGAGCAGATTGACGACCTGCGCCTGGATGGAGACGTCGAGCGCCGAGACCGGCTCGTCGGCCACGATCAGCTTCGGCTCCAGCGCGAGCGCGCGGGCGACGCCGATGCGCTGGCGCTGGCCGCCGGAGAACTCGTGCGGGAAGCGGTTGTAGTGCTCCGGGTTGAGACCGACGATCTCCAGCAGTTCACGCACCCGGGCCTCACGGCCGCCGGCGGGCTTGATGCCGTTGATCTCCATCGGGCTGGAGATGATCGTGCCGACGGTCTGCCGCGGGTTCAGCGAGGCGTACGGGTCCTGGAAGATCATCTGGATCTCGGACCGGATCGGCGCCAGCTGCTTGCGGTTGGCCCGGGTGATGTCCCTGCCGTTGTAGGTGATCGTGCCGCCGGTCGGCTCCAGCAGCCGGGTCATCAGCCGGCCCGTGGTCGACTTGCCACAGCCCGACTCACCGACCAGGCCCAGGCTCTCGCCCGGGTAGACGCTCAGGGACACCCCGTCGACGGCCTGGACCGCGCCGACCCGCCGTTTGATGGGGAAGCCGCCGAAGATCGGGAAGTGCTTGGTCAGGCCCTTCACTTCGAGCAAGGGCTCGGTCGACGGGTCGCGCTGCGGCGGAACCGCGTCCGCGACGGTGGTGTTGGTGTTGTTCTCGCTCATGGTCATAGCCCCAGTCGCTGGTACATCAGCCCAGCCGGGGCTGAATCTTCTCGATGAAAACCTGCTGCTTGCGGTCCGCCGGCAGATGGCACGCGGAGCCACGTCCCTCGGGCAGCAGCGGGCGCTCGTGCGTGCAGCGGCCACCGTCGACCAGGTCGACGTAGTCGCACCGCGGATTGAACGCGCAGCCGGAGGGCGGGTTCAACAGGCTGGGCGGAGCGCCCGGGATGGGCCGCAGCGGCTCACTCACATCGGAGGAGAGTCGCGGCATCGAGCCGAGCAGGCCCCAGGTGTACGGGTGCTCCGGCTGCTTGAGGACCTCACGGACGGAGCCGCGCTCCACGGCCCGGCCCGCGTACATCACCAGCAGGTCGTCGGCGACATTGGCGACCACGCCGAGGTCATGGGTGATCAGGATGATCGCGGAGCCGAACTCCTGCTGGAGATCCTTGAGCAGGTCGAGGATCTGCGCCTGGACGGTGACGTCCAGAGCCGTGGTCGGCTCGTCGGCGATCAGCAGCTCGGGGTTGCACACCAGCGACATGGCGATCATGGCGCGCTGCCGCATACCGCCGGAGAACTGGTGCGGGTAGTCGTCGACCCGGTTCTTGGGGTCGGGGATACCGACCTTGCCCAGCATCTCGATGGCCCGCGCGCGGGCCTCCTTCTTACTGGCGCCGGTGTGCTTCATGAAGGGTTCGGCGATCTGCCGGCCGACGGTGTAGTACGGCGACAGGGCGGTCAGCGCGTCCTGGAAGATCATCGCCATCTTGTTGCCGCGGAGCCTTTCGAGCTCCTTGGGCGAGACATCCGTGAGGTCCTGGCCGTCCAGCAGGATCTCACCGGTGATCTCGGTGGACTGCGGGTTGTGCAGCCCCAGGATGGACAGGTTGGTCACGGACTTGCCGGAGCCCGACTCCCCGACGATGCCGAGCGTCTTGCCGCGCGCCAAGTCGAAGGAGAGCCCGTCCACGGCCTTGACGATGCCGTCCTCGGTGGAGAAGTGGACGCGCAGGTCGCGCACCGACAGGAACGCGTCCGGCTCGGTCGGGGCCGGGGCGTCCTCGGTCTTGGTGAGTGTGGTCACGGTCGTTCTCCTAGGACAGACGCACGCGCGGGTCGATAAGGGCGTACATCGCGTCCACGATGACGTTGAACAGAAGGATGAAGGCGGCGCTGACGATCATCACGCCCATGGTCAGCGGCAGGTCCTTGTTGAGGACCGAGTCACGGGCGAGCAGACCGATACCCGGCAGCCCGAAGGTGATCTCCGTGACCATCGCCCCGCCGAACAGCGCGCCGAGGTCCATACCGAGAATGGTGACGATGGGGATGAGCGAGCCGCGCCACGCGTAGCGGAAGAAGACGTAGCGGCTGGTCATGCCCTTGGCACGGGCCGCTCTGACGTGTTCTTCCTGAAGCTGCTCGATCATGGTCGACCGTGACATACGGGTGTAGTTGGCGGTGAAGATCACCGACATAACGAACCAGGGGATCAGCAGGCCCATGAACCAGGCGCTCGGGCTCTCCGTGATGGGGACCCACTTCGGCTTGTCGAGCCATCCGGTGCTGTAGACGAAGAGTCCCAGGACGACCGGGCCGAGGAAGTAGATCTGGAGGGAGCTGAGCACCAGCGAGGCGGAGCTGAACGCCTTGTCGGTGGCGGTGCCCTTCTTCCACGCGGCCATCATGCCGGCGCCCAGGCCGACGATCAGGAAGACGATGAGGCCGCCGATGGAGAGGGAGAGCGTCAGCGGGAACCGGTCGACGATGGTGTCCCAGACCAGCTGCTGGTTGTTGAAGGAGATTCCGAAGCAGGGCGCCGCGCAGTGCCCGACCGCGAAGTCCCGGCCGGCGAAGATACCGACCATGAAGTCCCAGAACTGCACCGGCACCGGCTTGTCGAGGCCGAGGTTCTGGTGAATGACCGCCAGCGCGTCCGGAGTGCAGTTCTTGCCACACGCGAGCAGAGCCGGGTCCTGCGGGATGGCGAAGAACATGAAGAACGTGACGGCACTGATCAGAAAGAGGGTCAGGACTGCGCCGAACGTCCGGCGAAGGAGGAATTGAAGCATGGCTGGTCGCTGCTCTCAGGACGGCGGCTGTGAGGAGGGGGTCGAGAGGAGAGGATCGGCGGCCCGGAGGTGCGCGCTCCGCCGTGCGCGCACCTCCGGGTCCTGCCTACGCGGTGCTTACTTCTTCAGGAACAGACGCGTGACGTCGACGTAGCTGGAGTCCGCCGAGTAGCGGATACCACCGACGTTGGAGCCGAAGATCTGGAACACCTTGGTGAAGTAGATCGGCGCGGCCGGGTTGATCCGCTCCACGATGTCGTGGTGGAGCGCCGTCCAGGCCTTCTGGGCCTCGGCCGGGTCCGTGATCTTCAGGATGCGGGCGATCTCGGCGTTGACCTTGGGGTCGTTGATGTGCGAGTAGATCGACGAGCCGTCCTGCAGCTGCGTACCGTCGTACAGCGGCGGGAAGACCGTGGAGGCGGACGGCCAGTCCTGGCCCCAGCCGGTCATGTAGAGGTCGAGACCGTTGTCGACCTTGCCGACCTGCTCGTACCAGGTGGCGGAGTCGATCTCCTTCTTGACGACCTCAAGGCCGATGGCCTTCAGACGGTCGGCGATGACGACGGCCTGCTGCTGGCGGACCGGGGTGTTGCCGTACGCGTAGACGACCTTCTGGCCCTCGGCGCCGGCTTCCTTGATCAGCGACTTGGCCTTCTCAAGGTCACCGTTCGGCTTCTTCAGCTTGCCGAAGGGGTCGTAGCCCTTCTCGTAACCCGGGGTGGTCGGGGACATCAGACCGGTCGCGGTCTCACCGCCGTACGCACCACCGTCGAGCTTGTAGATCTGCGCGCTCGGCAGGGCGTAGGTGATGGCGTCGCGGACCTTCTTGTCCTTCATCCGGTCCAGGTTGAAGTTCAGCTGCCACACGTAGGGCGCGTAGCCCTGGATCGTGCGCTTCATCGCTTCGGGGTCTTCGACGACGTTGCGGACCTGGTTGGTGGAGACCTGGCCCGTGAACATCACGGTGTTCTTGGCCTCGCCGCGGTCGGCCAGCAGGGTCTTGGTCTGGTCGTCGTCGTCGTGGTTGTACTCGATGTTGAAGCCGTCGACGTACTGGTGCCGGACCGAGTCGCTGTTCGGGTCCCAGTTCGTGTTCTTGACGAGCTTCATCGACTTGCCCGGCTTGAACTCCGCGATCTTGTACGGGCCGGTCGCGACCGGGGCCGTGTCGTACTTCTCCTTGGTGTCCGTCTTCGCGGGCACCACCGAGTAGCCGGGCATCGCGAGCGCCTGCGGCAGGTCGGGCTGCGCGTCCTTGAACTTGAAGACGACCGTCTTGGCGTCGGGGGTCTCCAGGACCGAGTCGGGCAGGTGCTTGCCCTTGTACGGACCGTCGGGCAGCGCCTTGCGGTACGTCGTGCCCGTGCCGGACAGCCACTGCTGGACGTAGGTCGGGCCGTCCGTGATGAACGGGGCGTACATCCGCTCGATGGTGTGGCGGATGTCGGCGGAGGTGATCGCGCCGCCGTTCTGGTCCTTCAGCCCGTCCTTGAGCGTGAAGGTCCAGGTCTTGCCGCCGTCCGTCGCCTTGCCGGAGTCGGTGGCCAGGTCGCCGACGAGGGTCTGCTTGCCCTCGTCGTCCTCCTGGTACTGCGTCAGACCGCGCTGGAGCAGGCGGCTGAGCAGCTTGCCGTCACTGACGTAGATCTGGGCCGGGTCCAGGTGGGAGAAGTCGGACTCCTGGAAGACCGTCATGGTCCCGCCGGGCTTGGCCCCGGGGACCGCCTCGGCCGGACCGGTGGAGGCCTTCGCGTCGCCGTAGGTGACGGCCGCCGACTGCTTGGCGGCGTCCTCCTGCGTCTTGCTCTTGTCCTTGCTGTCACCGCTGCTGTCGTTGCCGCCACAGGCGGTCAGCGCGAGCGAGCCGGCCGCCAGGGCGACGACGACAGCACGTGTCTTGCGCGTGCCAAAGATGCTCATGGTGATGAGTACCTATCTGTCAGTAGTGATCCAACTGTGCTGCCTGGCGCATCCGGCATGGACCGGCGCCCGGGTGGCAGCTGTCCCCTCAGCTGAACGTCAGCGTCCGGACTTCGGGTCGAAGGCATCCCGGACCGAGTCGCCCAGGAGGTTGAACGCCACGACGAAAATGACCATGGCGACACCCGGGAAGACCATGTAGGCGGGGTCCTGCTCGTAGATGTCCGCGCCTGTGGCGAACATCCGGCCCCAGTCCGGGGTGGGTTCGACGAAGCCGACACCCACGAAGGAGAGGAAGGCCACCGAGAGGATGGTGGACGGAAGCAGCAGCGTGGCCTGCACCAGGATCGGTGTGACCAGATTCGGCAGCAGTTCCTTGCGGATGATGCGCCAGGGTGAAGCACCCGCGATCTTGGCGGCCTCCACGAACTCCCGCTCGCGCAGGGAGAGGGTGGCGGCGCGGATCAACCGGGACAGGCCCATCCAGCCCAGGAACGAGAGCACCGCGATGATCGCTCCGGCACGGAGGGCCGTGGGAGTCTCCTCGTCCGGACGTACGAAGGCGGCGACGACCACCGGCATCGAGGCGATGAAGAACAACTGGCTGGGGAAACCCAGCAGGAAGTCCGTCAGCCGGCCCAGCCAGTAGTCGACCTTGCCGCCGTAGTAACCACCCACGAGCCCGATCAGCACACCCACGACGACCATCAGGATGGTTGCCGCCAGGGCGGTGTAGATCGAGGTGCGCATGCCGTAGATCAGCTGCATGAACACATCGCGGCCAAGGTTGGGCTCGATCCCGAACCAGTGGTCGGCGGAGACCCCGCCGAAGGTGCCGGTCGGCATGTTGAACTCGTCGAGCAGATCAAGACTGTCCTGGCCGTACAGGGTGTACGCGTCCTTGCCGTACACCATCTTGATCACTGGCGCGAGGAGCGCGATCACGAAGAAGAAGATGACGACGACGGCGGCGACGACCCCGGTACGGTCACGCTTGAAGCGGCGCCACATCAACTGCCCGGGAGAGAGCCCGGCCAGCGTCTTGGCCTCCTGGGTCCCGTCCTTCGACCCGCCCTTGGCGTCGGGAACGGGGGACGCCTCGGCGCCCTCGGTCTGTACTGGACTTGTCACGATCGCTCGTCCCCCGTGGGGATCACTACCGCGCGCCCGACCCATTTGGTGCTGATTGCACCACGCATGGGGTCCTCCTCATGAGTCCACTTGTCACAACAAGAAGGGCACTGTCTACGCGCGCTGACACCGCTGACAACACGTGTTTTCAAGTAACCCCGAAGTGTGCTCGTGAGCCCACGCCCCCCACAGCGCATGACCCATTGACCCGAGCTCAATGGCCAACTATTAAGTACGACCGGGCCGTAAACCACACTTAAAGGGTCTCGTTTTGGCAACATCGACACCCGCTGGCCGCCCGAAATCCGGACAAAGTTATCCCAGGCAGACACCCGCGAAACGGACCGTTAACACACCATCCGGTGACCACCGGCCGATAATCGGACGCTGCCCGCAAAAACGAACTTGACGTCAAGCCGCCGCGAAGTCGGCGGAAATCGTCGGGCTCCGGAGCGGCGGAACGGGCGACGGCCCGGCCGCCGCGCATTCGCGGTGGCCGGGCCGTCGTACCGTCCGGGCGGCGGGCGTCGTCACGCCCGCCCCCGTCGCGTCAGGCGTGCTTGGCGCGCGAGGCGGTACGGCCGCGCTGCTTCTGGTCCAGGACGACCTTGCGGATCCGGACCGTCTCCGGGGTGACCTCGATGCACTCGTCGTCGCGGCAGAACTCCAGGGACTGCTCCAGGGAGAGCTTCCGCGCCGGCACCACGTTCTCCGTGGTGTCCGCGGAGGCGGCGCGCATGTTGGTGAGCTTCTTCTCCTTGGTGATGTTCACGTCCATGTCGTCGGCGCGGGAGTTCTCACCGACGATCATGCCCTCGTACACCTCGGTGCCGGCCTCGGTGAAGATGACACCGCGCTCCTGGAGGTTGACCATCGCGAACGGCGTCACCGAGCCCGAACGGTCCGCCACCAGCGAGCCGTTGTGACGGGTGCGCAGCTCGCCGAACCACGGCTCGTGGCCCTCGAAGATCGAGTGGGCGATGCCCGTACCACGCGTCTGGGTCAGGAACTCCGTACGGAAGCCGATGAGTCCGCGTGACGGAACGATCCACTCCATCCGGATCCAGCCCGAACCGTGGTTGGTCATGGTCTCCATACGGCCCTTGCGGGTCGCCATCAGCTGTGTGATGGCGCCGAGGTGCTCCTCGGGGGAGTCGATCGTCATGCGCTCGATCGGCTCGTGCGTCTTGCCGTCGACCTGCTTGGTGACCACCTCGGGCTTGCCGACGGTCAGTTCGAAGCCCTCGCGGCGCATCTGCTCGACGAGGATCGCCAGCGCCAGCTCGCCGCGGCCCTGGACCTCCCAGGCGTCGGGGCGCTCGGTGTCCAGGACACGGAGCGAGACGTTACCGATCAGTTCACGGTCGAGACGGTCCTTGACCTGGCGGGCGGTGACCTTGTGGCCCTTGCCGCCCTTGCCGACCAGCGGCGAGGTGTTCGTACCGATGGTCATCGAGATCGCCGGCTCGTCGACCGTGATCAGCGGCAGCGCGATCGGGTTCTCCGGGTCGGCCAGGGTCTCGCCGATCATGATGTCCGGGATACCGGCGATGGCGCAGATGTCACCGGGACCGGCCTTCTCGGCCGGCTTGCGGGTGAGCGCCTCGGTCATCAGCAGCTCGGTGATACGGACGTTGGACTTCGTACCGTCACGCTTGATCCAGGTGACGGTCTGGCCCTTCTTCAGCTCGCCCTGCTCGACGCGGCACAGCGCGATACGGCCGAGGAAGTTGTCGGCGTCCAGGTTGGTGACATGCGCCTGGAGCGGCGCCTCCTCGTCGTACTCCGGAGCCGGTACGTGCGACAGGATCGTGCTGAAGAACGGCTCCAGGCTGTCGCTGTCGGCCGGGACCGTACCGTCCTCCGGCTTGGTCAGCGAGGCGACGCCGTCCCGCGCGCAGGCGTAGACGATCGGGAACTCGATCTGCTCCTCGGTCGCGTCCAGGTCCAGGAAGAGGTCGTACGTCTCGTCGACGACCTCGGCGATCCGGGAGTCCGGGCGGTCCGTCTTGTTGATACAGAGGATGACCGGCATCTTCGCCTGGAGCGCCTTGCGGAGCACGAAGCGGGTCTGCGGAAGCGGGCCTTCCGAGGCGTCGACGAGAAGCACGACGGCGTCGACCATCGACAGCCCGCGCTCCACCTCGCCGCCGAAGTCGGCGTGGCCCGGGGTGTCGATGATGTTGATCGTGATGGGGTCGCCACCCGACTTCGGGTGGTACTTCACGGCCGTGTTCTTGGCCAGGATCGTGATGCCCTTCTCACGCTCCAGGTCGTTCGAGTCCATCATCCGGTCGTCGAGGTGCTCGGCGGCGTGCGCGGCGAAGGCACCGGCCTGCTTCAGCATGGCGTCGACCAGAGTGGTCTTGCCATGGTCGACGTGGGCGACGATGGCGACGTTACGGATGTCGTGGCGCGTGGGCATGCTGGCTGGCGCTTCTCTCGATCGTGGGATGCGGCGTTGTGGTACCTCGTACGCCCGCCGGGCGGACACGCCACGGCTCCTCCCATGGTACGGGGCCGAGGCGTCGCGGGCTTCCCAGCCCGATCGGAGAGGCCGAAATCACGGTGTGCGGGCGCTGTACGGGCGCCGTGCCGACGCTGTACGGGCGCTGTGCTCGGGGCTGTGCGGACGGCTGTGCTCGGGGCTGTGCGGTGGCACCTGGGGAGGTGCGGGAGGACGCGGAGCTGCCCGGGTCAAGGGGCAGAAACGAGCTTGCCCGCCGGAGAGGCCGGCGGGCAAGCGAATTGATGGGGTTCTGAGCTTTCGATACCGCTCTGACCTGCGGTTTCGAAAAATGGACCGTTTTTTCTTCTCTCGATCTTCGCCAGACGTACGTGTACGTTGGCGCTTTCGTCGCCGGTTCTTCGCTACTTCTTCTTCGAGTCCGGGCCGGCGGCCCCGCCCTCCCGGAATCCGACGTCCTGGTAGCGAGGGGTCTGGAAGCCGAAGGCTCCCGCGTTCACCACCGTCGGCTTCACCGCGACCAGCTGCGGACGCTGGTAGAGCGGGATGGATCCCGCCGCGGCCCAGATGCGGGCGTCGGCCTGCCTGACCAGATCGCGGGACTTGCCCTCGTTCAGCTCGGCGGCGGCGCTGGCGAAGAGCTGGTCGATGTGGTCCGTACCGACGCGGGTGTAGTTCTGCTCCACCAGCAGCGAACCGTCGCTGGCGGGCACGGGCTTGGCGTAGATCGGCCGGCCGTCGGTCGCCGGGAAGGCGCTGGCGGGCCAGGAGTAGAGCGCCAGATCGTAGTGGCCCGAGGCGATGTGGTCCTTGAAGTACTCCTCGTCCGCGACCTTGGTGATCTCCGTACCGACACCGATACGGTCGAGCATCCGCGAGATCCGCTCGCCGACGGCGCGCAGCGACTCGGCGCCCGCGCCGGCGGGCAGTACGAAGCGCAGGCTGAGCGGCTTCCCGTCCTTGCCGAGCGGGCCGCTCGGGACGGTCGGGACGGAGGAGGACGGGGAGGGCGAGGGGGAGGCGGCGGCCGTGCCACGCGGGGCGTAGGCGCCCGCCACACCACCCGGCTTCTTGTCGGAGTCGTCCACGGCGACGGCCTGGCGGAGCAGCACGGCGCCCTGGAGGCGGGCGACGGACGCGGGGGCGAGGACATGCGTGGCGGGGGCGGACCCGGGACGGGGGGCCGCCTCGCCGGGCTTGTCGTCACCGGCATGCGTGGCGTCACCGGCATGCGTGGCGGGGGCGGACTCCGGACGGGGGGCCGCCTCGCCGGGCTTCTCGTCACCGACGATGTACAGGCCCTCGTCGGAGGGGACGTCGGCCGCGTCCTTGTCGTCGCCCTCGTCGCTCTTCTTCTTGGCCGCGTCCTTGTCGTCCTCTTCGTCGCTCTTCTTCTTGGCCGCGTCCTTGTCGTCGCCCTTGTCGCCCTTCTTCTTCTCCTCGGCGGCGACCTTCTCCTCGTACTTCCGCTTCTGCTCCTCGGCCTTCTTCTTCTCGGCCTCTTCGGTCTTGGCGTCGGGCCGCTTCGCCTGGGCCGCCGCCTCGGCCTCCTCCTCGGTCAGCTCCTCGTCGCCCTCCTCGCCCTCCTCGGCCCTCTTCTGCTGGGCCTTGCTGCCGGCCTTGGCGGCGGCGACCTTCTTCTTCGCCCCGTCCGGCGTCCAGCCGGCGTCGGCCAGCAGCGCCTGTGCCTCAAGGGTGTCCTGCTTGCCGAGCGCCTCGCTGGCGTCCGAGTACGCCTTCTGTCCCATCAGCGCCAGATGGCTGCCGGGCGGCTTCGCCGGCAGTCCGAGCGGCTTGAGCACCGTGTCGGCCAGCTCCTGGCGGTTGATCGCGCGGGCCACCGCCCGCCGCACCCGCTCATCCGCGAGCGGTCCCGACTCGCCGTTCAGCGCGAGCTGGGTGAACGCGGGCTCCAGCGATTTCCGGACCTCCCAGCCGGTCAGCCCCTTCTGCTCCCGCGCGTACCGCGCGATGGACTCCGCCTTCCGCTTGCGCGCCTCCATCGCCTCCTCGGCCGCTTCCTCGTCGGAGCCGTTGGCCAGCGCCCAGGACCGGAGCGCGGAGCCCGGGGTGATGGCGATGCCAGGACCATGGGTGAGCGGCTGCGGCTGCCCGCCGCCGGCCTCGCCGTCCTTCTCCGCCTGCTTCTCCGCGTCCTTCTCCGCCAGCGCCATGCGCTTCACCACGCCGCTGTCGATCTCGACGATGTCGACCTTGCGGGCGGCGAGCGCCGCCGCGCTCTCGCCCCTGGGCACCGTGCGCATGACCAGCTGGTCGAGTTTGGCGGGCTCTCCCCACCAGTGGGGGTTACGGGCGAGCGTGGTCTCCTTGGCCTTGCGGTCCACCTTCTTGACCGTGAAGGGACCGGCCGTCACCTTCAGGGTCTTCCTGGCGCCGTCGTTGAACGCGTTGGGCGTCCCCATCACGTCCTTGGGGTAGAGCGGGCTGAACAGCGATTCCCAGTCGGCGTACGGCTTGTTGAAGGTGACCCTGACCTCAAGGTTGTTGGCGCCGCGCTCGATCTTCTCGATCCGCTCGTACCCGGCGTTGCGTGCGGTCCAGTACGCGGAGTCCTTGCCGCGCAGCGCACGCCACTGCGCCACGAAGTCCGGCGCCCCGATCTCCCGGCCGTTGCTCCACACCGCCTGCTGGTTGAGCTTGTAGAGCACGACCTGCTTGGGCTCGCGCTCGACGATCTTGGCGGATTCCAGATAGTCGGGGTTCCGCTGGGGCCGGCCGCTTTTGTCAAGTGTGAAGAGGGCGGGCAGCACGGCACCGGCGATCCGGCTCGTCGCCGCGTCCGCGTCGGCCTGGTAGCTGTTGAGGGTCGCGGGCATGGTGTCGACCGCCCAGCGCATGGTGCCGCCCTGGGCGACACCGTCACGCTTCACGGCCGCGATGTCCGGGGCGGCGGCGGCCGAGGGCTCGCTTCCCTCCTCCTCCGAGCTGCACGCGGACAGGGCCCCCAGGGCGAGTACACCGGTGGTGAGAAGCGCGACGGAGCGGAGGGTTCGGGAGCGGAGCGTTCGGGAGCATGTCCTCCCGCGTGGGGCGCCGACGTGGGACATGGCTTGTACCTCTTCGTCCTGTTTGTGGAATTTAGAGATGATCACACCTATTTGCCCACTCACTGAAGGGGACCGCGAGTCAGCGGCGGCGCAGACACGGCGTGATGTGCGAACAAACCCACCCATGCGGCGCAACGCGCCCGGACCCGGCGCTCGGCGGTCGGACCCGGCGGTCAGCGGTCGAACGCGGCGCTCGGAGGTCGGACCCGGCGCTCGGAGGTCGAACGCGGCGCCCGGAGGCCGGACCCGGCGCTCGGCGCCCGGACCCGGCGGTCGGTTGGCTCAAAGCAGCCCCGAGACACACCGGCTCGGCAGAAAACTAGTGACCTACGACTTCCCAACCAGGGATGTGACGCGGAACACTCTCAGGCGCACGGAACGCACACGGAACACACTCAGGCGCACACAGAGAGCCGTCCGAGGGGTGACCCTCGCGATCCCCGCATGCCACCCGAGACCGTGGAAGTGAGGGCAACTCATGTCCCTGCAAGACGATGTGGCGGCGGTCAGGCGCTGCCTGGACGACTTGGTCCGGACGGTCGGACGGCTGGAGCAGAATCTCGCGCTCCTGCGTGAGAACGAGTCCCGACCCCAGCCGGCCGGCCGCGTCGACGACCTGGTGACCATCCCCGACACCCCGTACAACAGCGCGCTGTGGACGGACTCGGACGACGAGGGCCTGGGCGTACGCGACCGGCGAGCTCCCTAGCGACCCAGACGTCAGGAGTCCTCGTTGGCCACCGGTACCGAACCCCCCGCCGTCGGTACGGGCGCATCCGTCGATACGGGCGCGTCCGGCAGTACCGGCGCACCCGGCAGTACGGGCGCATCCGGCGGTACGGGCGTGCACAGCCCCTCGCGCGCCGCCATCGCGCCCCGCCATCTGCGGACGGACCGCTGGTGGCTGGCGCCCGCCGTGACCGCCGTCGGACTGTTCGCCTTCATCGTGTACTCGACCTGGCGCGCGTTCGCGAACAGCGACTACTACGCGGCGCCGTATGTCTCACCGTTCTACTCGCCCTGCCTGGCGGAGAACTGCGCGCCGATGCGGAACGGCCCCAACTGGGAGATCTTCGGCAGCTGGTGGGGGCTGTCCCCGGCGCTGCTGATCCTGATCTTCCCGCTGGGTTTCCGGCTGACCTGCTACTACTACCGCAAGGCGTATTACCGCGGCTTCTGGGCCTCGCCGCCCGCCTGCGCCGTCGCCGAGCCCCACGCGAAGTACACCGGTGAGACCCGCTTCCCGCTGATCCTCCAGAACATCCACCGGTACTTCTTCTACGCGGCCGTGCCGGTCGCCGGCATCCTCACGTACGACGCCGTGCTCACCTTCCGGGACGAGGAGTACGCCTGGGGACATATGGGGCTCGGCTCGCTGATCTTCCTCGCCAATACCGTGCTGATCTGGGCCTACACGCTCTCGTGCCACTCCTGCCGGCACATCATCGGCGGCCGGCTGCGGCACTTCTCGAAGCATCCGGTGCGCTACCGGCTGTGGGGCTGGGCGGGGAAACTCAACAACCGCCATATGCAGCTCGCCTGGGCCTCGCTGATCAGCGTCGCCCTCTGCGACTTCTACGTCTATCTGCTGGCCACCGGAGCCTTCGACGACCCCCGCCTCTTCTGATGATCCGCGCCTCTTTTAGGGAGAGCCATCCGATATGACGCAACTCGAACGCCGGCAGTGGGACGTCGTGGTGGTGGGTGCGGGGGGAGCGGGCCTGCGCGCCGCCATCGAGGCGCGCGAGCGGGGCGCTCGTACCGCCGTCATCTGCAAGTCCCTCTTCGGCAAGGCCCATACGGTGATGGCCGAGGGCGGGATCGCCGCCTCCATGGGCAATGTGAACTCCGGTGACAACTGGCGGGTGCACTTCCGCGACACCCTGCGCGGCGGCAAGTTCCTCAACCAGTGGCGGATGGCCGAGCTGCACGCCCAGGAGGCGCCGGACCGCGTCTGGGAGCTGGAGACCTGGGGCGCGCTGTTCGACCGTACGCCCGACGGAAAGATCTCCCAGCGCAACTTCGGCGGGCACGAGTACCCGCGCCTCGCCCATGTCGGCGACCGTACGGGTCTGGAGCTCATTCGCACGCTCCAGCAGAAGATCGTCGCGTTGCAGCAGGAGGACTTCCGCGAGTACGGGGACTACGAGGCGCGGCTCAAGGTCTACCAGGAGTGCACGGTCACCCGGATCCTGAAGGACGGCGACTCGGGAGAGGACGGCGGCGGCCGGGTCGCGGGGGCGTTCTGTTACGAGCGGGAGTCCGGCCGGTTCTTCGTGCTGGAGGCCCCGTCCGTCGTGCTCGCCACGGGCGGCATCGGCAAGTCCTTCAAGGTGACCTCGAACTCCTGGGAGTACACCGGTGACGGCCACGCGCTGGCGCTGCTCGCGGGCGCCCCGCTCCTGAACATGGAGTTCGTACAGTTCCACCCGACCGGCATGGTCTGGCCGCCCTCGGTCAAGGGCATCCTGGTCACCGAATCGGTACGCGGCGACGGCGGGGTGCTGCGCAATTCCGAGGGCAAGCGGTTCATGTTCGACTACATCCCGGATGTCTTCAAGGAGAAGTACGCGGAGTCGGAGGACGAGGGCGACCGCTGGTACGAGGACCCGGACCACAACCGGCGTCCCCCCGAACTGCTCCCCCGCGACGAAGTGGCCCGCGCCATCAACTCCGAGGTCAAGGCGGGCCGCGGCTCTCCGCACGGCGGTGTCTTCCTCGATGTCTCGACGCGGATGCCCGCCGAGGTGGTCCGGCGCCGGCTGCCCTCGATGTACCACCAGTTCAAGGAGCTGGCGGATGTCGACATCACCGCGGAGGCCATGGAGGTCGGCCCCACCTGCCACTACGTGATGGGCGGAATCGCCGTCGACTCGGAGACCGCCGCCACGCCCGGGGTCGCGGGGCTGTACGCGGCGGGCGAGGTCGCGGGCGGAATGCACGGTTCCAACCGACTCGGCGGGAACTCCCTCTCCGATCTGCTGGTCTTCGGCAGGCGGGCGGGGCTGCACGCCGCGGCGTACGCGGCCGGGCTCGACGTACGCCCGGCCCTGGACGAGGGGCAGATCGACGCGGCGGCGGAGGAGGCGCTGCGGCCGTTCAGCGCGGGTGTGGCCGAGACGTCGTCGCGGGGTGGTACGGGGGACGTGGGGGATGTGGGTGGCGCGGGTGGTACGGGGGGCGCGGGGGACGTGGGTGGCGCGGGGGACGTGGGTGACCGGCCCGCGGAAAATCCGTACACCCTCCATCAAGAGCTCCAGCAGACAATGAACGACCTGGTCGGCATCATCCGGCGCGAGACGGAGATGGAGCAGGCGCTGGAGAAGCTGGCCGAGCTGCGCGTACGGGCGGGCCGGGCCGGGGTCGAGGGCCACCGCCAGTTCAACCCCGGCTGGCACCTCGCACTCGACCTGCGGAACATGCTGCTGGTCAGCGAATGCGTGGCACGGGCGGCCCTGGAACGTACCGAGAGCCGGGGCGGCCACACCCGGGAGGACTGGCCCGGCATGGACGCCGACTGGCGCCGGATCAATCTGTACTGCCGGCTCGCCGGTACGGAGGAGGGCGCGGCCACCGATCCCGCGGCCGGCCGGATCGCGCTCACGCGCCGGACGACCGAGCCCATACGTCCCGATCTGCTCGCCCTGTTCGAGAAGGAAGAGCTGGTCAAGTACCTCGCCGAAGAGGAGCTTCACGAGTGAGTGCGAGTACGGGTACGAGCGCGAGCACGGGTGCAGGCGCGAGCACGGGCGCGGGTGCAGGCGCGGGTGCAGGCGCAGGCGCGAGCGCGTCGACGGCATACGAGGCGAAGTTCCGGGTCTGGCGGGGCGACGCAGACGGCGGCGAGCTGACGGACTTCGCCGTCGAGGTCAACGACGGGGAGGTGGTCCTCGACATCATCCACCGGCTCCAGGCGACCCAGGCGGCGGATCTGGCGGTGCGCTGGAACTGCAAGGCGGGCAAGTGCGGTTCGTGCAGCGCGGAGATCAATGGCCGGCCGCGGCTGATGTGCATGACCCGGATGTCCGTCTTCTCGCGCGAGGAGACGATCACGGTCACCCCGCTGCGGGCCTTCCCGGTGATCCGGGATCTGGTGACGGACGTGTCGTTCAATTACGCGAAGGCGCGGGAGGTGCCGTCGTTCGTACCGCCGCCGGGGGTGGCCGCCGGTGAGTACCGGATGCAGCAGGTGGATGTCGACCGCTCGCAGGAGTTCCGTAAGTGCATCGAGTGCTTCCTGTGCCAGGACACCTGCCATGTGGTGCGCGACCACGAGGAGAACAAGACCGCGTTCGCCGGGCCGCGCTTTCTGATGCGGGTGGCCGAGCTGGACATGCATCCGCTGGACGCGGCCGACGAATCGGGGCTCGACCGGAAGAAGACCGCCCAGGACGAGCACGGCCTCGGCTACTGCAACATCACCAAATGCTGTACGGAAGTGTGTCCGGAGAACATCAAGATCACGGATAACGCGCTGATTCCGCTCAAGGAACGGGCCGTGGACCGGAAGTACGACCCGTTGGTGTGGCTGGGCAACAAGATCCGGCGGCGCGGCGAGTGATGCAGCCGGGTGGATACGCCGTGGACAACTGTGCCTGGCGGATACCTGGTGGCCTGAACCTGGTCGCCTGAACCTGGCGGCCTGAACCCGGTGGATACCCGGTGGCCGGCGGAGACGGGAGGGGCCCTTGATTCCGGGCCCTTCCCGTCTGTGCCGCGTCAGCCGAGGAGCTTCACGATCGCCTCGGTGGTCCCGGTCTCGCCGAGCCGCGGAAAGATCTTCTCGACGCTGTTGCGGTGCGCGCCCTCGTCCATGTCGGCGACCGCGTCGACGGCGACGGTGACGTGGTAGCCGTGCTCGTGCGCGGCGCGGGCGGTCGACTCGGCGCCGATGCTGGTGGCGATACCCGTCACCACGACCTGTGTGACGCCCCGACGGCGCAGCTGGAGGTCGAGATCGGTGCCGTGGAAGGCACCCCACTGCTGCTTGGTGACCACGATGTCGCCTTCCTGGACGCCCAGTTCGGGCATGAGGTCGGCCCAGTCGGCGGGGGGCTGCTCGCCGCGCGCGGGGGCTTCGGTACGGCCGGGCGCGCCGCCTGTGACACGTACGAGCACGACGGGCAGCCCCCTGGCGCGGAAGGCGGCGGCGAGCTCGGCGGAGCGCGCGACGACGTCGGCGGCCGGGTGGGGGACGGTGGGCCGGGAGGCGATGCCCTTCTGGAGGTCGACGACGACCAGGGCGGTCTTGGGGTCGATGGTGGTGCTCCTCGCGGTGCGGGGCTGGGGGGCTGAGGGGCTGGAGGGGCTGGAGGCTGGGGGGAGGCTGAGGGCTGGGGTGGTGGCGGGGTTCGGCGGTTGTCGGAGGGCGCTCAGCGCCTGGACCGCGGGTACGTCCCGGATGCCTCCGCCTCACTCACCGCGCTCCACCACCCGCTCCAGCAGGGCCGCGGCCTCGGCCAGGGTCCGGCGTTCCGCGCCGTCCAGTTCGCCCGCGATCGCTTCGGAGAGCCAGCCCTGTTTGGCCGCGCGCACCGCGGCGAGCGTGCGGCGGCCGGTTTCCGTGACCAAGACGACGGACTGCCGCCTGTCGCCGGGATCGGGCGTCCGCTCGACCATGCCCTGACTCTCCAGGGCGCCGAGCGTCAGCCGCAGGGACTGCGGACGTACGTACTCGGCGCGGGCGAGTGCGGCCGTGGTCGACGGCCCTTCACCG
The DNA here is from genome assembly GCF_040303865.1 of Streptomyces sp. NPDC094034. Taxonomy (NCBI): domain Bacteria; kingdom Bacillati; phylum Actinomycetota; class Actinomycetes; order Kitasatosporales; family Streptomycetaceae; genus Streptomyces; species Streptomyces sp. NPDC094034. The sequence goes on from NZ_JBEOUD010000005.1 coordinate 171,081, forward strand.
ACCAGCCGCGCCAGAACCGAACGCTGGGAGGGCGTGAGCCCGCTGTCCGGTGAGGTCGTCCGCAGCCGTCGCATCAGCCTGCGGACCACGGCGGTGAGATCGGCGGCAACCTGCTCCGCGGTCGGTTCTCCGGGCCGCTCGGACTTCTCGTGCATGCGTTCACCGTAGGAAGTAGACAGGTAACCTTGCAAGTTTGCCTGTCATTCTTGACCGGGTTTTGGCTCTGGCCAGGGCCCGCCTTGCTCCTCGGACAGCACGGCGCCTAGGGTGAATGCGCTTTCATGACACACGCATCCGTGCGTACGCGTCGCAGAGGGCGAGAAGGCGGAACCGCCGGGAGCGGCGGAAACGGCGGAAACGCCGAGGAAACAGCGGATATCAGCGAAGAAGGGCCGGTCGGTCGGGTGAGTGCCCCCACGGTGTACGACGTCGCCGAGCGGTCTGGCGTCTCCATTGCGACGGTCTCACGGGTCTACCGGAACCCCGATTCCGTACGCGCCCAGACCCGCGATCGGGTACTGGAAGCGGCGCGCGCGCTCGGTTACGTACCCAGCGGAAACGCGCGCGGTCTGGCCAGCAGAACCACTGGCGTACTCGGGCTCTGCTTCCCCGACTACTCCGATCCGGACGCCGAGACGGACGCCGAGACGGACGACACGTACGACGACTCCGCCGTGATGCTCTACTCGGACCAGATCATCCGGGGCATGGAGCGCGCCGCGCGGCGGCACGGCTATGCGCTGCTGATCGCGGCGTCCCTGAAGGGCGGTCCTGAGTCGCTGGTGGCGAAGGTCGCGGGGCGGGTCGACGGATTCGCCGTACTGGCGCGGACCGTCCCCACCGAGGACCTTGAGGTGATCTCGCGCCGGCTGCCGGTGGTGATGCTGGCCGGGCCGCGCGAGATCGACCATCTCGACCACATCGAGGCGGCCAACTCCGATGGTGAAAGGGAACTGACCCGCCATCTGATCCAGGATCACGGCTTGCGCAGGCTCGTCTTCATCGGCGGCGAGAAGGACTCACCGGACGCGGAGGCCCGTTTTCGTGGGTTCAGGGACGCCTGCGCCGAGGCCGGACTGCCGGTCCCGGACGAACCCGATCTGCGTGCCGTGATGATGACCCAGGCAGAGGGAGAGCGGGCCGCCGAAAGGCTGCTCGACCGCGCCGACCAGGACGGCGGCCGCCCGGAGGCGATGCTCTTCGCAAACGACCAGATGGCGATCGGCGCGCTCCACGCACTGGAGCGGCGCGGGGTACGAGTACCCGAGGACATCGCGGTCACGGGCTTCGACGGGATCCCGCTGAGCCGGATGGTGCGCCCGGCGCTGACGACCGTACGCCAGCCGATCCGCCGACTCGGCGAGGAGGCGGTCGAACTGCTCGTGCGACGACTCGCGGAACCGACCCGCGAACCGGTCTCCCTGATGCTCCCGGTCTCGGTGGCCCGCAGGGCCAGCTGTGGGTGTGGATAGCGATAACTGCGGGGGCGGGGAGTTGGGGTTGATGTCGGGGGTTGGCGTCGGGTCAGTGCCGAGGGGTAGTCGGGGTGGGCCGGTGCGTTTGATGGCGGGTGGGGGCCGCCCCTAGGTTTCAGTTTCGCGGTTGCGGGTTGGGCGTCAAGGGCGCTCCTTCGTCGCGTCGGCTACGCCGATTCCGCTTCGCTCCACCCTTGACCCCCAACCCTCCACCGCAAGTGCAGCTTTGAGGGGGGCGGCCCGGGAGGAGGGGTCCCCGGGGGGCTGGGATCTTGGGGCGGCTTCTTTCCCGGCCTGCGGGCCGGTGGGTGGTCTGCGCAGCAGTGGGGTGGGGCGGCCCGGCACCGGCTCAGCGAGCTGATGTGGGTGGGTGGTGGGGACTCATGCCCCGCTGGTGACAGTCCGTTGGCGGGTGCACCTGTCGACTGGGGCGGGCGGGCCTGCCACCCGCCCCCAATGTCCCGTTTTGGAAGGGGCTTTGGGGAGTGCTCCGGCGGGTCATGCGTCCTGAGTTCGGTTAACCGGGCCCCACGACGCATGCCCCCTCTGAGAGGCCTACTGGTCGCCTCATCAGTCACATCCGCCTCATTTTCCACGGTCCGGGGCTGGGAAGTGCCCGGGGCTGGTGCTCGGCTGCTGGGTGTGTGGGTGGTGGGGTGGGTGTGACTCGTGGGGCGGCAGTGGGCCGGTCAGGGGTGGCGATGTGCCGTGGGGACGGCTTAAGCGAACCCAGGACGCATGACCTGCCCGGGGTCCCTGGAATGCCTCGCCAAACTGGGACATTGGGGGCAGGTGCCGGGTCCGTCCGCCCCAGGGCACAGGTGTCACCTGACAACGGGTCCGCACAGCGGGGCATGAGTCCCGACCACTTCCCGACGGTCAGTCGCTTTGTCGGTGCCGGGCCGCCCCACTCCACTCCTGCGCAGCCCCGCAGGGCCCACCGACCTGCGGTCGGGATCCGGCCCCCGGAACAGGGCTGCTTCCCCGGGGACCCCTCCCCCCGGGCCGCCCCCCCTCAAAGCTGCACTTGCGGTGGAGGGTTGGGTGTCAAGGGTGGAGCGAAGCGGAATCGGCGTAGCCGACGCGACGAAGGAGCGCCCTTGACGCCCGACCCGCAACCGCGAAACTCAGACCCAGGGGCGGCCCCCACCCGACATCGAACGCACCGGGTGCCCCCGACTACCCCCCGGCACGAACCCGCACCCACCCCCCCCACCCCCATCACCATGAGGCCCGGTTAACCGAACTTGGGACGCATGACCCGCCGGAGCACTCCCCAAAGTCCCTTCCAAAATGGGACATTGGGGGCAGGTGGCAGGCCCGTCCGCCCCAGGGCACAGGTGTCACCTGACAACGGGTCCGCACAGCGGGGCATGAGTCCCGACCACTTCCCGACCGTCAGTCGCTTTGCCGGTGCCGGGCCGCCCCACTCCACTGCTGCGCAGCCCCGCAGGGCCCACCCACCCGAGGCCGGGATCCGGCCCCCGGAACAACGCAGCCCCTCCGGGGACCCCTCCCCCCGGGCCGCCCCCCCTCAAAGCTGCACTTGCGGTGGAGGGTTGGGTGTCAAGGGTGGAGCGAAGCGGAATCGGCGTAGCCGACGCGACGAAGGAGCGCCCTTGACGCCCGACCCGCAACCGCGAAACTCAGACCCAGGGGCGGCCCCCACCCGCCATCAAACGCACCGGGTGCCCCCTCACCCCCGCGTCAGCGGCCCCCCAGCCGGACCAGCCCCCTCATGCGCCGCAACGCCCCGCCCCGTTTGCCCCGCCGGGCGTGCGACCGTTCGCCAGCCTTGATCATCCGTATGAATTACCCCATGGGCGACGGTCCGCCGACGCGGGCCCGCCTCCCCTCAATATGGCGGCGGAATCACGCCCTGTTCCGGCTGCGGTGTACGCCTTCCTCGTAGGAGTCCCCGCCCGGCCGGCCCGACTCAGGAAGAGTAGATGCCGACAACTACCCGCAGGTTCACCCGTATTGTCAAGGCCGCTGTGGCCGTGGCCGTCTCGACGGCGGCCTTCGCCGTGCCCGCCACCGCCACCACCGCCATCGCCACCCCCGTCGCGCCCGCCGAGAACCACGGCAGGGCGGTGTTCGTCCAGAACGACCGTGTCGAAGGCAACCAGGTGATCGCGTACAGCCGCGACGCCGACGGTTCCCTGCACAAGCGTGCGATTTACGGCACCGGCGGCAAGGGCGGTGTCCTCGGCGGCTCCGTCGTGGACCACCTCGCCTCGCAGGGATCGCTGACGTACGACCATCACCACAAGCTGCTGTACGCGGTCAACGCCGGCAGCAACACGGTCACGGTGTTCGCGGTCGAGGGCGACCGGCTCCACCGTAAGCAGGTCATCGAGTCCGGGGGCGTGTTCCCGGTCAGCGTCACCGCGCACGGGGACCGGGTATTCGTCCTCAACGCGCGCGAGGGCGGGTCCATCCAGGGCTTCCGGCTCAAGGAAGGCAAGCTGCACCGGGTCGAGGCCTGGCACCGTGCGCTGCACCTGAACACCGGTGCCACGCCCGAGTTCACCCACACCCCGGGCCAGGTGGCCTTCACCCCCGAAGGATCGCAGCTCGTCGTCACCACCAAGCTGGGTGGCAACAGCATCGAGATCTTCCACCTCAGCCGTGAGGGCATGCTGTCGCACAAGCCTGTCGTGGACAGCAAGCCGGGCGCGCAGCCGTTCGGGCTGACCTTCGACGCGCAGCACCGGCTCGTCGTCGCCGACGGCGTGGAGGACGCCCTCCTGACGTTCCGTATCGCCAAGGACGGCCGTACCACCCTGGTCGACGCGGCACCGACCGGTGAGCAGGCCACCTGCTGGGTCTCCCGCACCGGCGATCACTTCTTCGCCTCCAACGCGGGCAGCAACACCGTCACCCGCTTCTACCAGAACCGCGAGGCCCGTCTCGAACGCCTGGGCAACACCCCCACGGGCGTGGGCACGGTGGACTCGTCGATCACGCCCGACGGCCACTTCCTCTACGTCCAGACGGGCGGCGCGGGCGCTGTCGACGCCTTCCGCATCCACAAGGACGGCTCGCTGACCAAGATCAGCACCACCAAGGTCCCCGACGGAGTCGGCGGCGAAGGCATCGTCGCGCTCTGAGCGCACTCCGGAGAACCGGGGCGCCATCGCCGTCCGGCGATGGCGCCCCGTCGTGCGTACGGAGCGTCAACGGAGCGTTACAGGCGCTCGGGCGACCCGATGCCCAGGAGCGCCAGGCCCTGCCGGAGCGTGCGGGCCGTGATGTCGCAGAGGAAGAGACGGTTCTCGACCAGCTCCGCCGGGTTCTCGTCGCTCAGTACAATGCACTGGTCGTAGAACGTCGTGTAGTGCGACGCCAGTTGGTACAGATACGCGGCGAGCTTGTGCGGTTCGAACGCCGACGCGACCTCCGCCAGCACCTCGCCGAACTGGTCCACGTGCAGACCGAGCGCCCGCTCGGCCGGGGCCAGTGCCAGCTCCGGGTGGGCCACCGGCTTCGCGTCGCCCGCCTTGCGCAGGATCGACTGGATACGGGCGTACGCGTACTGGATGTAGACGGACGTGTCGCCGTTCAGCGAGACCATCTGGTCCAGGTCGAACTTGTAGTCGCGGGCGGCGGACGTGGACAGGTCGGCGTACTTCACCGCGCCGATACCCACCTGCTTGCCGCGCTCGGCGATCTCCTCCTCGCTGAGGTCCTTCGCCTTTTCCCGTACGACCGCCGTCGCCCGCTCGACCGCCTCGTCCAGCAGATCCACCAGCCGTACCGTCTCGCCCTCACGGGTCTTGAACGGCTTGCCGTCCTTGCCGAGGACCGTGCCGAACGCCAGCTGGACCGCGTGGACCTCGTCGTTCAGCCAGCCGGCCCGCCGGGCGGTCTCGAAGACCATCTTGAAGTGCAGCGACTGGCGCGCGTCGACCACGTACAGCAGGGTCGTCGCCGACAGGTTCCGCACCCGGTCGCGGATCGCGGAGAGGTCGGTGGCCGCGTAGCCGTAGCCGCCGTTGGACTTCTGGACGATGAGCGGGACCTTGTTGCCGTCCGGGCCCTTCACATCGTCGAAGAACACGCAGAGCGCGCCCTCGGAGCGGACCGCGACCCCGGAGTCCTCCAGGATCCGGCAGGTCTCCTCCAGCATGTCGTTGTAGCCGGACTCACCGACGATGTCGGGGTCGCGGATCTCCATGTCCAGCTGGTTGAAGACCGAGTAGAAGTAGATCTTCGACTCGTCCACGAACCGCTGCCACAGGGCCAGCGTCTCCTTGTCGCCGGCCTGGAGGTCCACCACCCGGTCCCGGGCCCGCGCCTTGAACTCCTCGTCGGAGTCGAAGAGCGTCCTGGACGCCTTGTACAGCCGGTTGAGGGAGGACATCGCCTCCTCGCCGGAGACGGCGCCCTTGTGGTCCAGCTCGTGCGGGTGCTCGATCAGATACTGGATGAGCATGCCGAACTGGGTGCCCCAGTCGCCGATGTGATGGCGCCGGATCACCTTCTCGCCCGTGAACTCCAGGATCTCCACCATCGCCGCGCCGATCACGGCCGAGCGCAGATGACCGACGTGCATCTCCTTGGCCACGTTCGGCTGCGCGTAGTCGATCACGGTCGTGCCGGGGTTCGGCTCGTACGGGACGCCGAGCCGCGCGTCCGTCGCGCGGGCCGCGAGGGTCTCGATGATCGCCCGGTCCGTGATCGTGATGTTGAGGAAGCCGGGGCCGGAGACCTCGACCTCCTTGATCACGCCATCGGAGGGGAGGGACGCCACGACCCGCGTCGCCAGCTCGCGCGGATTGCCCTTGAGCTGCTTGGCGAGCGCCAGGAGGCCATTGGCTTGGAAATCGGCCCGGTCGCTTCGGCGCAGCAGCGGGTTCGCGGGGCCGGCCTCCGGCAGGGCTGCCGAGAGGGCGTCCGCGATGCGCTGATCGACGGTCGAAGCGAGGGAAGAGACCGAGGCCATGGGCTGGTGCCGTTCCTGTCGGGTGCGGAGTGAAGTCCCGCCCAGTATCCCATGGGGTAACAAGCCATTTTCGCTCTCCCGGGGGTACCTGGGAGAATGGCAGCCGCCGGAATGTTTGGGCGTAAGAGAAAGAAGAAGGACGTGCCGATCGTGGCTCAGAGCACCGAGACCGACTGGGTCTCCCGTTTCGCGGACGATGTCATCGCCGAGTCGGAGCGTCGTGCGCCTGGCAAACCGGTCGTCGTCGCGTCCGGACTCTCCCCCTCCGGCCCCATTCACCTGGGCAATCTCCGCGAGGTCATGACCCCGCACCTGGTCGCGGACGAGATCCGCAGGCGCGGCCACGAGGTCAGGCATCTGATCTCCTGGGACGATTACGACCGCTATCGCAAGGTCCCGGCCGGCGTTCCCGGTACGGACCCGTCCTGGGCCGAGCACATCGGCAAGCCGCTCACGTCCGTGCCCGCCCCGGCGGGGTCGGCGTACCCGAACTGGGCCGAGCACTTCAAGGCCGCGCTGACCGAGGCGCTGGCCGAGCTGGGCATCGAGTACGACGGCATCAGCCAGACCGAGCAGTACACCTCGGGCGCGTACCGCGCGCAGATCCTGCACGCGATGAGGCACCGCGCGGACATCGACGCGATCCTCGACCGCTATCGGACGAAGGACAAGGCGAAGGACAACCTGAAGGACAACCCGAAGGACGCCCAGCAAGGGCAGCCCCAGGGACAGCAGCAGGGCCAGAAGCAAGGGCAGAAGCAGCAGGGGCAGAAGAAGCCCGAGGAAGCCGAGCTGGAGGCCGCCGAGGGCTCGGGCGCGGCGGCCGAGGACGACGGCAGCGGCGGCGCCGCCGGCTACTTCCCGTACAAGCCCTTCTGCGGCGGCTGCGGCAAGGACCTGACCACCGTCACCGCCTACGACGACGAGACGACCGCGCTCACCTACACCTGCACGGAGTGCGGCTTCTCCGAGACCGTCCTGCTGAGCGAGTTCAACCGCGGCAAGCTGGTCTGGAAGGTCGACTGGCCGATGCGCTGGGCGTACGAGGGTGTGATCTTCGAGCCGTCCGGGGTCGACCACACCTCTCCCGGGTCCTCGTTCGTCGTCGGCGGGCAGATCGTGCGCGAGATCTTCGGCGGTGTGCAGCCGATCGGCCCGATGTACGCCTTCGTCGGGATCTCCGGAATGGCGAAGATGTCGTCCAGCAAGGGCGGCGTGCCGACCCCGTCCGACGCGCTGAAGATCATGGAGGCGCCGCTGCTGCGCTGGCTCTACGCGCGGCGCAGGCCCAACCAGTCGTTCAAGATCGCCTTCGACCAGGAGATCCAGCGGCTCTACGACGAGTGGGACGCGCTGGAGCGCAAGGTCGCCGACGGTTCCGTCCTGCCGGCCGACGCCGCCGCGTACACCCGCGCCGCCGGCACGGCGGCCGGTGAGCTGCCGCGTACGCCGCGCCCGCTGCCGTACCGCACGCTGGCCTCGGTCGTGGACATCACGGCCGGTGCCGAGGAGCAGACGCTGCGGATCCTCAGCGAGCTGGACCCGGCGCAGCCGCTGGCCTCGCTGGACGAGGTGCGTCCCCGGCTGGACCGCGCGCAGAACTGGATCACCAGCCAGGTGCCCGCCGAGTCGCGGACGATCGTGCGCTCCGAGCCGGACCAGGAACTGCTGGACTCGCTCGACGCGCGTGGGCGCGAGTCGCTGCGGCTGCTGCTGGAGGGCCTGGACACCCACTGGTCGCTGGACGGGCTGACCACGCTCGTCTACGGCGTGCCCAAGGTCATGGAGGGGCTGGCCCCCGACGCCAAGCCCACGGCCGAACTGAAGACGGCCCAGCGGTCGTTCTTCGCGCTGCTCTACCGGCTGCTGGTCGGCCGGGACACCGGGCCCCGGCTGCCCACGCTGCTGCTTGCGGTGGGCGCGGACCGGGTGCGGAAGCTGCTCGGGGGCTGAGGTCTGGGAGGTCTGGCTGCGGCCTGTGGCGGTGCGGTCCGTGGTGGCCGACCGCTGGCGGTCCGGTCCGTGACGGTCCGGTCCGTGGCGGTCCGGGCCGTGGTGATCCGGCCGGTGACGGTGCGGTCTGTGACGCGGAAGGGTCCTCGCCCGGTGGGTGAGGACCCTTCCGGGCGTACGCGGTCCGGCCGGACAGGACCTAAGCGATGTGCTCGTCCAGCTCCGACTGGTACCGGAAGCGGAACTCCTTCAGGTAGGGGCGGAGCGAACTCTCGCTCAGCGGGCCGCCGGTGCGGCCGGTGATCCCGTACAGATCGAGCAAGTACAGCCCGAACTGGCGGCCGTTGGGGAAGTCGCCGTGCTCGCTGATGTACTTGCGGAAGGCGCTGAAGTACGCCTCCTCGCGGGAGAGATCGTCGGGGAGGGCGGGGACGGGCAGTTCCTCGGGCTGGTCGGGGCCGGGGGCGGGCTCGGTGTACTGCCGCTGCTCCGCCGTCCGTTCGGGGATCTGCTCCGGCTCCGGGGCCGCGTACGGGCCCTCCACGCGCTGACCGGGCACGCCGCCGAGCGGGCGGCTGCGGCCGGGACCGGCGGGGATCATGACCGGCGCGGGGTCCTGGCCTTCGGCGTACGCGGGGTTGTACGCGCCTTCGTACGCCGTCTCCTGCACCTGCGGGGCCGCGAACCAGGGGCTGGGCTGGGGCTGCTGCTGGGGCTCGGGCTGCTGGGGGTCCTGGGGATGCGGCTGCGGCTGGAAGTCCTGTGCCTGTGCCTCTGCCCGTGCCTGCTCCTGCCCCTGCCCCTGCCCCTGATCCTGCTTCCGCAGCTGCGGGGGTATCTGCTCATGGGGCTGCTGCTGTTGGGGCTGGGCCTGAGCCTGAGGCCGCGGTTCCGTCTGCTCCGGGGACGGGACCGCGGCGGGTATCTCGCTCCGACCCTGCGGGAGTTCGGCCATCGGCGGCGCGGGCGGCAGCAGCACCGGTTCGATTCCGGCCGCGGCCAGTCCCGACGGCGCGGTCTCGGCGAGCGGTACGCCGTACTTCGCGAGCCGGAGCGGCATCAGCGCGTCGATGGGCGCCTTGCGGCGCCAGTTGCGGCCGAACCGCGCCTGAAGGCGCGACTGGTAGATGAGCCGGTCCTGTTCGAGCTTGATGACCTGCTCGTAGGAACGCAGCTCCCACAGCTTCATCCGGCGCCACAGCATGAACGTGGGAATGGGCGAGAGCAGCCAGCGGGTCAGCCGCACGCCCTCCATGTGCTTGTCGGCGGTGATGTCGGCGATCCGGCCGACCGCGTGGCGCGCCGCCTCGACGGAGACGATGAAGAGGAGCGGGATCACCGCGTGCATCCCGACGCCCAGCGGGTCCGGCCACGCGGCGGCGCCGTTGAAGGCGATGGTCGCGGCCGTCAGCAGCCACGCCGACTGGCGCAGCAGCGGGAACGGGATCCGCATCCAGGTCAGGAGGAGGTCGAGCGCCAGCAGGACGCAGATGCCCGCGTCGATACCGATCGGGAAGACCAGGGAGAACCGCCCGAATCCCTTGACCTCGGCGAGTTCGCGCACGGCGGCGTAGGACCCCGCGAATCCGATCGCGGCGATGATCACCGCTCCGAACACCACGATTCCGATGAGAATCCGGTGCGTGCGTGTCAGCTGCATCGCGGCCACCCGCGATCTCCTCCCGTTTTCGGCCCGTAGGGGGCGTCAGGTACTCGACAACATTCACTCGACGACCCGACACCCGGCGGGCACAGCCTGGCACATGAGTGTGTACGGCGTGGCGCGGGGAGCGGAGCCCGGCCTTCGGGAGAGGCCCGGGCCCCGTGGATAAGCGGAGAAAACGCCCCGTGGCGGACGGGCCGGCGTGAGGGGTCGGCGTCGGCGGTCGACGTGACGGGCCGGCGAGAGTGGTCGGCGTCGGCGGTCGACGTGAGGGGTCGACGTGAGCGGTGGGCGTCGGCGGTCGACGCGAGGGGGCGGCGCGAGCGGTCGACGCGAGGGGTCCGCGGGAGCGATCGACGCGAGCGATCGACGCGACTCATGCCGGTCGGCCGACCGGGCTCGCGCGGCCTCGGAGCCGCGCTCGGGCGGCCTCGGACAGCCTCAGCCGGACTTGGCCGACGCCGACCCCGACGGAGCCTCGGACCCGGCCTTCGAGCCCTCCCCGGCGCCCGGCGCGTCCTCGGAGCCTGCGGTGACCGCCGCGACGGCCTCCTTGGCCGCCTTCTCCGCGTTCTTCGTCAGATCGGCGGAGCTGGGCGACTTCGCGCCCGCGTAACCCGCGCCGTTGTAGGTGAGGGTGATCACGACATTCTCCGCGCGGGTCACGACCGTGGCGTACGCGAAGTCCTCGTCGGTCTTGTTGAGGGTGTACGTGACCAGCGTCGCCTGGTCGCCGATGCCGGCCGTGGCGACCGACTTGACGCTCTTGGCGCCCGCCGTGCCCTGGGCCCCGGCAACCTCCTTCGCGTAGTACTCCCCGGCGCGCTTGGCGCCGCTGCCGAGCGTGGCGTCGGAGTCGTACCGCATGAGGGAGACATCGAGCCAGCGGTACTGCGAGCCCTTGACGCCCTTGTCGTCCAGACCGTTCCAGGAGCAGCTGCCGCGGGTGTCGATGTCGCTGGACCTCGCCGCCGTGCCGCCCTTGTTCTTGACCTTGGGAACGAGCGAGCCGACCGTCTTCTCGTCGACCGTGTCGCAGGCGTCGGGGAGCCCGCTGTACTTGGCCGGGGTGACGCTCGGGGCCGGTGCGGTGCTGGGGCTCGACGAGGAGCCGTCGGCATCGCTCCCGCCGCCGGAGTCGGACGAGCAGCCGGCGACGACGAGCATCACCGGAACGGCTGCGCAGGCGAGTATGCGGGTGAGTCGCGAGGCTGAACGGTGCATGGTTCCTTCAGTCGGTCGGTTGTCATACGGTCCGATCGGCCACGGTAACCGCCGAGCCGGGTCCGCGGGCCCCCTGAGCGGGAGTCCCGACCCCGCGCGCCCCAGGCGGACGGCGGGGACGAGGGCGGCTATTCGTTGAGCTGCTCGTTGAGCGTTTCGGCCAGTCCTCGCGCCTTGTCCTGCAGTTCTTCGCTGTCGGGGACCACGGCGAGGTGGGCGGACTGCTCCGTGTACCGGACGGTCACGATCACATTCGATGTGCGGAAGACCACGCTCACCGTGCGCCGCTGAGCGGCCGCGCCGGCGCGGGCGAGGACGTCGTCGAGGAAGGCGTTGTCGCCGGGGCTGTCGAGGACGCGCGGTTCGAGGCCGTCGGGGGTCGTGCCGCCTGACGGCGTCCCGGAGGGCGCGCCGGAAGGGGTCCCGGAAGCGGAGGGGGCGCCGGTCTGCGGGGTCGTGCCGAGGGCGGTGCCCGCACCCGTACCCGTGCCCGTACCGATGTCCGTGCCGGAACCGGAGGCGGTGGGGGTGCCGCTCGGCGTCCCGGAGGCGTCGGCCGACGACAGCCCCGCGGCGGTCTCCTTCGTCGTGTAGACCGCCTGGGCCCGGTCGGCGTCGCTCACGGCCGGGTCGTACGACACGACGCGTTCGAGATCGATCATCAGCTGGTTCGACGCGTCGGGTGAGGCGGCCTTCCAGCTGCACCCGACGCGGCGGTCGGTGTCGTACGTCACGGAGGCCGTGCCCTCGTACACCTTCGCCTGCTGGTCCTCGGGGAGCGAGGCGGCGCCGGGCAGGAGATCCTTGAGCATGGAGCGCGGTACGGAGCCGCAGGCCTCGCGGAGCGTGCGGTATTTACCGGGCTGGGCGGCGGTGGCGGTGGTGGGGCCGCCCGGCTTGGTGTCGGTGACGGCGCCGTCCGCGCCGCTTCCCCCCGAGCAGCCGGCGACCACCACCACGAGGAGCGCCGCCAGGCCGGGTACGTACGCCTTGCGCGCCTTTGGCTGCACGGTCCCGGGCTCCTTTCTGTACGGGGTTCCGCGCGGGGCTCCACGCGAAAACTGCTTGCCGCCTGATGACGGTCGATGGACACAATGTCTATCGCACGCAACGCCGTCGATGCTGGTCGGCTGTCTCTTTTGACGGCTCTGGTTCCGGCTTTTGCGTTATGAGACTTTCGGGGGAATCGAGGGGTTATGTCGTATGTAGAGATGCCGGGCGCGAAGGTGCCGATCCGGATGTGGGCGGACCCCGCGACGGTCGAAGAAGGCGCCATGCAGCAGCTCCGGAATGTTGCCACACTGCCCTGGATCAAGGGCCTCGCCGTCATGCCGGACGTGCATTACGGCAAGGGCGCGACGGTCGGTTCGGTGATCGCGATGCACGGAGCGGTCTGCCCGGCGGCGGTGGGTGTGGACATCGGGTGCGGGATGTCGGCGGTGAAGACGTCCCTGACGGCGAACGATCTGCCGGGTGATCTGTCCCGGCTGCGCTCCAAGATCGAGCAGGCGATTCCGGTGGGCCGTGGCATGCACGACGAGGCGGTGGATCCGGGACGGATGCACGGTTTCGCGACGTCGGGCTGGGCGGATTTCTGGGGACGGTTCGATGGGGTCGCCGATTCGGTCAAATTCCGTCAGGAACGCGCCACGAAGCAGATGGGAACGCTCGGATCCGGAAACCACCATCTTGAACTCAGCCTCGATTCCCAGGGGTCGGTGTGGCTCACGCTCCACTCCGGGTCCCGGAACATCGGCAAGGAACTGGCCGAATATCACATCGGCGTCGCGCAGAAGCTGTCGCACAATCAGGGACTGGTCGACCGTGACCTGGCGGTCTTCATCTCTGACACGCCACAGATGGCCGCCTACCGCAACGATCTGTTCTGGGCGCAGGAGTACGCGCAGTACAACCGCGCGATCATGATGGGGCTGCTCAAAGATGTGATGCGCCGGGAGTTCAAGAAGGCGCGGGTCACCTTCGAGCAGGAAATCAGCTGCCATCACAACTATGTCGCCGAGGAACGGTACGACGGCATGGATCTGCTGGTGACGCGCAAGGGCGCGATCCGCGCGGGCTCCGGCGAATATGGGATTATCCCCGGGTCGATGGCCACGGGCACCTACATCGTCAAGGGGCTCGGAAACACCGCGGCCTTCAACTCGGCCTCGCACGGCGCGGGCCGGAGGATGAGCCGCAACGCCGCCAAGCGCCGGTTCTCGGCGCGGGACCTGGAGGAGCAGACCCGGGGCGTGGAGTGCCGTAAGGACTCCGGCGTCGTGGACGAGATCCCGGCCGCGTACAAGCCGATCGAGCAGGTCATCGACCAGCAGCGGGATCTGGTCGAAGTGGTGGAGAAACTGAGGCAAGTCGTCTGTGTGAAGGGCTGACGCGTGGGGGACGCGATGCTTCTGCTCCCCGGCACGGGAATCGGCCCCCGGCATTGAGCTCGGGGGCCGACTGCTCGGCAGGTCAGTGCGTGAGCGGTTTCCGCGAAGGCGTCGGAGCCTGGCCGGTTTTCAGGCGCCAGAGGCGAAGGCTGCAACTCGCCGGCGTTCTGCCGAGTGCTTGGGCCGCTTCCGCGGGGTTGCCTGCCTCCAGAAGGACACGATCCTCCGCATCCGTCCAGCGCTTGCGCGGGGGAGCGACCTTCATATCGACGGGACGCTTCCAGGAGGCGAGCGCGTGGGCTGACTTCCGCTTTCGTTCCACGGCCAGACAGTCCGAGTAATAGAGGTCTTCGGCCAGCCGCATGGCTGCTTCCTTCGTGTAGACGACGTTATAGATGCCGTCGCGGGCATTGCGCTTGATCATGCGACCGGCGCCTGTCAGCTGTCGCGCGTAGCGGCAGAGGTAGGCGCCGACAGCCGTACTGGCCGTTGTCAGTGAGATGAATGGATACCCCTGCCCTGTGTAGCCGACAGAGCCGTCCGCGTCGATGACGCCCCGCAGGTAGTCGCGGCGGGAGAACGGGACCCGGGGTGGAGCGATCTTGTTGGACTTGCGTCCGTAGGGCAGTCCGAGTTGGTTGAGCGTGGTCCTGGCTTCGAGGGAGCACAGGGTCCAGGTCGCGGAGTGATGCTTCTCAGCGAAGTTCGTGGAGCGGGTGCGCTCCGAGATGGAGCTGTTGTACGGGGTCAACAGCTGAAACTCACGCAGGATCCCGATGTCACGCACATTGATTTCGACGGTGAGACGGCCCTTCCGGCCGACGCCTTGGGCCAGGTGCCCGTCGGCCTGCAAAAAGCCGAACATATAGGCGTAGTTGGCGTCCTCAAGGTCCATGAATCTTGTGGCTTCGATGCCAAAGGCGTCATCGAGGGTGTGTTGGTGCGCGTTATGCGCGCGTTCAGCCACGGGAAGGTCTCGCTTCCTTAGTGGTCGGGCCCAAGACAGGGAGGACAATCCCGGCCTTGGGCCCCTCTGTGTGCTGTTGTGCGACCGACCGTACGGTCAACTGCGCATCCACACAGACCAACCCGGTTCGAGCACTCGATCGAGTTACTTGTGCGGTTTGTCATGGCGCCGCCCATGGTCCTCGATGCCCGCCGCCTGAGGCGTCACAGTTCGCGGTGGACCTTGGAGTTGGAGGCCTGGGCGCGCGGGCGTACCACCAGCAGGTCGATGTTGACATGGCTCGGGCGGGTGACCGCCCAGGTGATCGTGTCGGCGACATCGTCGGCGGTGAGGGGTCCCGCGACGCCCGCGTAGACCTTCGCCGCCTTCTCGGTGTCGCCGTGGAAGCGGGTGGTGGCGAACTCCTCGGTCTTGACCATGCCGGGGGCGATCTCGATCACCCGGACCGGTGTGCCGACGATCTCCAGGCGCAGCGTCTCGGCGAGGACATGGGCGCCGTGCTTGGCCGCGACATAGCCCGCGCCGCCCTCGTACGTGCCGAGACCGGCGGTGGAGGAGAGGACCAGGACCGTGCCGTCGCCGCTCGCGGTGAGGGCGGGAAGCAGCGCCTGCGTGACGTTGAGCGTGCCGAGGACGTTCGTCTCGTACATCCGGCGCCAGTCGGCGGGGTCGCCGGTGGCCACCGGGTCCGCGCCGAGCGCGCCCCCGGCGTTGTTGACCAGGACGTTCACGGAGGGGAAGCGGTCCAGTTCGGCGGCGAAGGCGTCGACGGCCGCGCGGTCGGTGACATCGAGGGCGTACGCGGAGGCGCGCTGCCCGGCGGCGGTCAGTTCGGCGGCGAGCGCCTCGATACGGTCCTCGCGGCGGGCCGTGACGATGACGTGATAGCCGGCGGTCGCGAGTTGGCGCGCGGTGGCGGCGCCGATGCCACTGCTCGCTCCGGTGATGACGGCGATGGGGGTCCCCGCGGCGGTCATGACGTAACTCCTCGCGCGTGTGATCGATGATCGATGTCGGACCCGGCCAGGATAGGCGGGCCGAACTCGCCGGTCGGCCGGAGCGTGGTGGTGAGGCCGGGCACGGGGCCGGGGTGTCATGTGGGTGACCGGGGGCGCGCCGGGCCTGAGGGAGGCCCGATTCGCGGTGTGATGATCGGTATGTTCCCGCCATGGGTGTCAAGCGCAAGGCGTTGCTGGTGGCGGTGTCGGCCCTCACGGCGGTGGTGACGGTGGTGATGGGCGCGGGTCCCGGTGTCGCTGCGGACGCGGACGCGGACGCGGGCGGGGGTGGGGGTACGGGTGCCGATGTCGGTGCCGTCGTGCCGGAGGCCGATCTCTCGCACCACGGACACGCGTCACTCTGGAGCGAACAGCTGACCGTCCGCTTCGAGTCCGAGAACCACGGCCCGTCCGCGACGGCGGACGCGACCGTGCGGCTGGCCTTCTCGGTCTCCCTGGCGGCCGGGCAGAGCCTGCCGGCCAACTGTCTGCGGGACGGTGACCGGGCGGTGCTCTGCCGTGCGGGGCAGCTGCGGGCGGGCGGGCGGAGCCCGGAGACCGCCCTTGATCTGAAGACGGCGGGCAGACCGGTCGAGGTGGTCGTGCACATCGACACTCACTGGAACGGCGGCGCGAGCGACCCGAACCCCGAGAACCACCGGCACCGGGTGCTGGTCCCGGCCACCGGGGACCCGTACGTCTTCTGACCGTCCGGGGAAACCTCCCGGACCGCCGGGACGAGCGATCGGACAGGACCTACGCCGCGGCGTCGCCGAATTCCCGCACCGCGTCCTCGACGATCGCCGCCAGCCGGGCGTGGTGCGCACCGCGCCAGTACACCTGGCCGCAGGCCGTGCACCGGGCGAAGACGTCGTACGAACGCTGGGTGCCGTGCTCCAGCTGTTCCTGGACGGTCGCCTTGTCGGCGGGGCCCAGGCCGCCGTTGCAGGCGGTGCAGCGGGTCCAGGGCGCGAGGGCGGGCGAGAAGCGCTCCAGGACGTCCCGGAGCTGGGCGTCGGGGCGGTCGCTGTAGACATACGCCCCGGCCCAGATCTCGCGGCGGCGCAGCAGCCCCCGGTCCCGGGACAGCATCACCCGGCGTTCGGTGGCGGAGAGGGTGGCCAGGGCCGGGTCACCGATGTCCTCGTTCTCGTACGCCGCGTCGACGCCGAGCAGCCGCAGCCGTCGCGCGAGCGTGCCGAGATGGACATCGAGCAGAAAGCGCAGGGGAGCGCCCGGCACCCGCTGGGGACGGCTCACGGCCCGTACCTCGACGGTTTCGCCCGCCGCGGGGATGTGCGAGGCGGAGACCTCACGGCCGTCCACGAGCAGTGCGCCGGCCTCGGTGAGCGGGACACCGAGCGATTCGACGGCGTGACCGAGCGTGGACGCCCCGTCGGTGCGCAGGGGCGTACGTCCACGACGCCGCTCGGCGGGGACGAAGAGGCGCAGCTCAGGGGCGAAATCGATGTGGATCTCCGGTCCGTTCACGTCGTCAGGATGTCACTGGACGCGGGGGCCGGGCCAGGGCTTTCCCGAGGGTCCTCCGTGCCGCCGACGCCGGGGGCGAGGTCGAGCCGCCAGTCGTTGGCGCGCATCAGACGCCCCTTCGGGTACTCGACGCGGCACGGGCCCTGGAGCGAGAAACCCACCCGGCGGCACAGCGCGTTCGACGACCGGTTGTCGACCGACGGGAAGGCGTGCAGATAGCGGTACTTGCTCTCGGCGCGCGCCTTCTCCACGACGGCCGCCGCTGCCGCCGCCGCGATGCCGCGCCCCTGATGGGCGGCGAGCACGCCCCAGCCGGTCTCGTACACCCGCTGTCCCCGCCAGGTCTGCTCCCAGAACCCGATCGTGCCGACGGCCTCGTCGGCCGGCAGCAGTGCGATCCGGAACATCCGGCCCCGGCCCGTCCGGTCCGCGCTCAGGTCCACGTACCGTCTTTGCCGCGTGAGCAGCTGGTCCTCGGTCTCCGGGCCGCCCAGATGGCTCATCAGCTCCGGTGCGTTCATGGCGCGGAGCAGGCCGAGATCGCCCTCGGACCACGGATCCAGCCGCACGCGCGGCGCTTCGCTCTCCATGTCACGCACTGTAGGGCCGGGGTCTGACATCCGGGCGTCCGGATTCTGATGCTCAGGCGTCCTGCGGTCCGGCGTCCGGAGGTTCGGGGGCCTGGGGTTCGGTGTCCTGGGGTTCGGTGTCCTGGGGTCCGGCGTCCGGAGGTTCGGGGGCGTGGGGCCTGGTGTCCTGGGGGCTGGCGTACGCCGTCGGCGGCACCCCGACCGTCGCCGTGAAGTCCCGTACGAGATGGGCCTGATCGCTGTAGCCGAGTTCGGCGGCCAGCTCCGGCCAGTCCACCTCCGGGCCGGAGCCGGAACCCGTATGCGTCTGCGACTCCGCGCGCTCCAGCGCCTCGTGAATGCGGTAGCGCAGGATGACCCACTTGGGCCCCACCCCCACATACGTGGCGAAGAGCCGTTGCAGTGAGCGCACCGACACCCCCTCCGCCTCGGCGAGCCGGGCCACGCGCCGGATCGTCCGGTCGGTACGGATCCGGTCGGCCAGCGCCATGGCCCGCGCCGTCCGCGGGTCCGGGTGCGGGCCGATGCCCAGCAGATACGTGTCGAGCGCGGCCACCCGGGCGTCCTCCCCGGCGGGGCCGAGCACCGCCGCGATGTCCGCGTCCGTCGCCGGCATGACGTCGGCGATCGGCACGCGCCGCCCTGTCCACCGCGACACGGGCCACCGCGGCGCGAACGGCCGGAAGCCGCCCGGCCTGAACTGCACTCCGCACACCCGCCCCCGCCCCGTGAGCTTCTGGGCGAACAGTTCCAGGCCGACGCCCGCGACTTCGGCGAAGGCCGGGCTGTCCGGGCCGGGGCCGAAGCGCTGGAAGACGACATTGACCGAGGGGTGCGGCACGACATAGGAGGTGTAGGGCTGTTCGAGATCCCAGTCGATCAGCCAGTAGTGCTCCAGATACGGCCGCAGGGCCGGGGCGGGCTCGCGGCGCCGGAACCGTACCCGCGCGAAGAGCCCGGGGGCGTCGACGATGCCCCGGGTGTCACGCCGTGGTCCCGCCGGTCTCGCCGGTCCTCCCGGTCTCGCCGGTCCTCCTGGTGCCGCCGGTCCTCCTGGTCCCGCCGGTCCTCCTGGTGCCGCCGGTCCTCCCGGTCCCGCCGGGTCTGCCGGTCCCGGCCGTGCTCCCGGTCCTGCCATGTCCGGATCCTATGTCGCGTTTGTTCAAGACGCCTGGGAGCGTCGTTTCCTATGGTCACGGCCATGAACGAGACCATCAGCAGGCTTCTGGAGGTGGCGGCCGACCGTACCGTCACCGTCGTCCGCACCATCACCGACGACCAGCTCACCGCGTCGACCCCGTGCGCGGAGTACGACGTACACGCCCTCGTCGACCATCTCTTCCAGGTCATCGTGAACTTCCAGGCGCTGGCCGCCAAGAAGGACTCCGACTTCGGCGCCGCGCCCGAGCATCTGACGGGGGCGTGGCGCGACCGGTTCGCCGACGAGACCGTACGGCTCATCGAGGCGTGGGCGCGGCCGGGCGCCGAGGAGGGCACCACGGGGGCCATGGCGATGCCGGCCAGGACGGTGGGCGCGATGGTGGTCGGCGATCTGGCCGTCCACGGATGGGATCTGGCGCGGGCCACGGGGCAGCCGTACGAGCCGGACGCGGCGCTCGTCGGGATGCTCGTGGCGGAGTTCGGGGCGCTGGCTCCGACGGCGCGGAAGATGGGGGTGTTCGGGGAGCCGGTGCCGGTGGGTGAGGACGCGGGTCCGTTCGAGACCCTGCTGGCCATGACCGGGCGCGATCCGGGGTGGGGCCGTCCGTGACGCGGCCGTGACGCGGTCGTGGGGTGGCCGTGGGGCGGCCGTCGCACGTTCGTGGAGCGTCAGCTCTCCGTGGCCGGTGCGGCGTCCGGCGGCAGCGCCTGCTCGGCCCAGATGACCTTGCCCTCCGCGGTGTACCGGGTGCCCCAGCGTTCCGTGAACTGTGCGACGAGGAACAGGCCGCGGCCCCCTTCGTCGGTGGCCGCCGCGTATCTGAGATGCGGCGAGGTGCTGCTGAAGTCGGCGACCTCGCAGATCAGGGCCCGGTCGCGGAGGAGCCGCACCTTGATCGGGCCGAGGGCGTAGCGGATGGAGTTGGTGATCAGCTCGCTGAGGATCAGCTCGGTGGAGTACGCCAGCTCGTCCAGCCCCCAGTCCGCCAGCCGCCGGGCCACGGCGGCGCGTACGTGGGACACCTCCGAGGGATGGGACGGCACCTCCCACTCCGCGATCCGGTCGGGCTGGAGCACACGGGTACGGGCGACGATGAGCGCGATGTCGTCGCTCGGGCGGTCGGGCAGCAGCGCTTCGACCACCGCCGTGCAGGCCGCCTCCGGGTCCTGGTCCGGTTGGGACAGCGCGGCGCGCAGCAGGCGGAGCCCGTCGTCGATCTCCCGGTCGCGGTCCTCGACGAGCCCGTCGGTGTACAGCACCAGAAGGCTGGCCTCGGGCAGCCGCAGCTCCACCGTCTCGAACGGCAGTCCGCCGAGCCCCAGCGGAGTCCCGGCCGGCAGATCGAGGAACTCCACGCTGCCGTCCGTGCCGACCAGCGCGGGCGGCGGATGGCCGGCCCGCGCCATGGAACAGAGCCGGGTCACCGGATCGTAGATCGCGTACAGACAGGTCGCGCCCGTGACGACGGCGCCACCGCCCGCGATGCCCTCGTCGTGGTCGATGCGGGTGATCAGATCGTCCAGATGGGAGAGGATCTCGTCGGGCGGCAGATCGAGAGTCGAGAAGTTGGCGACCGCCGTGCGCAGCCGGCCCATCGTCGCGGCCGCGAGCAGGCCGTGTCCGACGACATCGCCCACGACCAGGGCGACGCGGGCGCCGGGCAGCGGGATGACATCGAACCAGTCGCCGCCCACCCCCGCCTCCGCGGGCAGATACCGGTAGGCGACATCGAGCGCGGTCTGCTCGGGCAGCCGCCGGGGGAGCAGACTGCGCTGGAGGGTTTCCGCCATGGTGTGCTCGCGGGTGTAGCGGCGTGCGTTGTCGATGCAGACCGCCGCGTGGTTGGCCAGTTCCTCGGCGAGGGACACGTCCTCCTCCTCGAAGGGCTCCGGCCGCTCCGAGCGCCAGAAGATGACGAGCCCCAGCAGGATGCCCCGTGCGCGCAGCGGGGCCGTGACGAGAGAGTGGACGCCGTACGCGACGACCCGGGCCGTCCGCTCGGGTTCCTGGGCCTTCCAGCCGCCTGCCCGGGCGAGATCGGACTCGAAGGTCCCGCGCCCGCTCCGCAGGGTCCATGCCTGCGGTGTGGTGGGACGGAACGTGAAGTGCGCGCCCAGCGGGTAGAAGGGGTGGTCGTCGTGGATGCCGACCACGGCCGTACGGCGCAGCTCGGAGTAGGCGTTGACCGACGCCGGGTCCTCTCCGCGCAGTACGGCGTCCGCCAGATCCACGGTGACGAAGTCGGCGAACCGCGGCACCGCCACCCGCGCCAGTTCCTCGGCGGTCCTGGGCACATCGAGGGTGGTGCCGATCTCCACGCTCGCGTCGTACAGGAGCTTGAGGCGTCTCTGCGCCACTTCCGCCCGGCCTGTGAGCACGCGCAGCTCGGTGGTGTCGCGGAGTGTCGCCACGCTGCCCGGCGGGCCGCCGTCACGGTCCGTGGAGCGGTTGTTCACCGCGATCAGCCGCTCTCCGGTCGACAGCACCTCGTCGGTGGCACGGCGTCCCGAGGCCAGGAGATCGGCCATCTGGGAGTCCAGGCCGAGTTCGGTGACGGAGCGGCCCTCCGGACGCGCGGGCAGATCGAGGAGACGGCGCGCCTCGTCGTTGGCGAGCACCAGCCGGCCGTCGCCGTCGACGATGAGCACCCCCTCGCGTACGACATGCAGGACCGCGTCGTGGTGTTCGTACATACGGGCGATCTCGACGGGCTCCAGCCCATGGGTCTGACGGCGCAGCCGGCTGCTCACCAGCGCCGTGCCGCCGGTGGCGAGGGCGAGCGAGGCGGCGGCGGCGCCCAGGACGATGGGGATCTCGCGGTTGGCGAGACTGTTCACCTTGCTGATGGTGATCCCCGCCGACACGAGGCCGACCACTTTTCCGCTCATGTCCTTGACGGGGGTCACCGCGCGTACGGAGGGACCGAGGGTCCCCGGGACGGTCTCGGTGATGGTGTGGCCCTTCAGCGACGGACCGATGGTGCCGATGAAGTGCTCTCCGATGCGCGCGGGGTTGGGGTGGGTGAGCCGGATCCCCTTCGTGTTCAGTACGACGACGAAGTCGACGCTGGAGGCTTTGCGGACCGCCTCGGCCCGCGGCTGGAGGATCGCGGACGGGTCGGGTGCCCGCAGGGCGGGCACGATTCCGGGCGAGTTCGCGAACGCGGTGGCGACGGAGACACAGCGGTTGCGTGCCTCTTGTTCGGTGTCGCGCCGGGACACCAGGAGGAGCGAGACCAGCGAGGAACCGATGAGCAGCAGCACGATCACCAGTTGCAGGATGAAGACCTGTCCGGCGAGCGTGCGGACGTTCAGCCATGACGGACGATGCCACCGGCTCCGTGGGCGTCGGCCGGAGCGGGCGGACAGGGCCCGAGCCCAGGATCGACCCATATGTCCGGCCATGTACCTACATCTACACCGCCTCTCTTCGCACGGCGAACGGGCGTGGGTCCGCCAGGGAGCACGGGACAGTCCTCCGGGGCAGCCTCAGGGGGGCAGCCTCAGGGGGAGCCTCAGGGGGTGGCGCTGTGGAGCGGGCGGCCACTGAGCAGGTTCCAGCGGCCGGCCCGCCCGCTGAGTTCCGTGGCGGTGAGGGGACGTACGTCAATGCGCCAGAAGGCCGCGGGAGTTGCGCCCAGGGCGTGCACCGCGCAGGCGCGGATGATGTCCGGCTCGGCGACGGCTATGACGCGGCCCCCGGCCGTGCCGTCACCAGGGGTGCCGCTCCGCGGTGTGCCGTCGTCGGGCGTGTCATCACGCGGTGTGCCGTCGCCAGGGGTGCCGTCGGCCAGCGTGTCGAGCCAGTGGGCGGCGCGGGCGAGCAGCGTCAGCAGGGATTCGCCGCCGTGCGGGGCGGACGCCGGGTCCGACAGCCAGGAGGCCACCGCGTGCGGTTCCGCGGCGGCCACTTCGTCGAGGGTCCTGCCCTGCCAGCCGCCCATGGCGCAGGGTGCGAGGGCCGGCAGCGGCTTCGCGTCCAGGCCAAGGGCCTCGGCGGTGCGACGGCAGCGGGCGGAAGGGGAGACATAGGTGGTGGCGGTGGCGGGGAAGGTCTCCCGTACGGCTTCGGCCTGCCGCAGCCCGAGGGCGTCCAGCGCGTCGCCCGCGGCTCCGCCGTCGGCCGGTTCACCGGTGCGGGGGAAGCGGGCCTCGCGCAGGGCCCGGTCCATCGCCGGTGAGATGAGCATGAGCCGGGTGGTCATACGGTCCTCGCTCCTTGGTTATGGCTCGGTGGTCTGGCCCGGTCCGGCTCGCTCCGGCTCAGCCCGGCCGGGTTCTGCCCGGGTCGGGGTCCGGTTCCGGAACGAGGTCCTCTTGGCCGGTCCCCCGGATCGCGGTACCTTCACGTCGAAATCACGACGGCGGAACGGAAGTCCGGTGGGAATCCGGCACGGTCGCGCCACTGTAAGCCGGGCGCCGGTCGCGTACAGCGCGGCGGGGGTCCCGGTGAGTCAGACCCGGACGCCGTCGTTCGAGCTCCACTGAACGGGACGCGAGTTCCCCCAAGGAGGTTGTGCCATGGCGCAGTCCATAGCGCCCCCGGCCGCTACATCCACCGGTGCCGGCGGCACCGCGATCACCCCCCTCCCGCTCCGCGCGGTACTGCCCTGGGCCGTGTTCGTCGGCACCCTGATGCTGGTGCTGCTCTACTTCGTCGGCGCGGAGCAGGGCGCGACGTCGGTGTTCTCCGGTGCCGAGGTGCACGAGTGGGTTCACGACGGCCGTCATCTCCTCGGCTTCCCCTGCCACTGACGACCGACGGAGATCACGCACATGCATGCCTCCACCGTCAGAACCCTCCTCGTCCGCGGCATGATCGCGGGCGTCCTCGCCGGACTCTGCGCGTTCGTGCTGGCCTATGTGGCGGGTGAGCCCTCGGTACGGGATTCCATCGCGCAGGAGGAGGCCCACTCCGCGCCCGCGCACCAGCACGGCGCCGAGGAACATCAGCAGGGCGCGGCAGCGGAAGAAGAGGAGGAAGAGCTGGTCAGCCGGCCGGTGCAGTCGACCTTCGGGCTGGCCACCGGTGTCCTCGTGTACGGGGTGGCCCTGGGTGGGATCGCCTCACTGGTCTTCGCCGGCTGCCTGGGCAGGTTCGGCCGGTTCGGTCCGAGGGCGACCGCGGCCCTGCTCGCCGGGGCCGCCTTCGTCACCGTCTATCTGGTGCCGTTCCTGAAGTATCCGGCGAACCCGCCCGCGGTCGGCGACCCGGACACCATCGGCACACGCACCACGCTGTTCTTCCTGATGATCGTGTTGAGCGTGTTGCTCGCGGTCGTCGCGGTCATCGCGGGGCGGCGGCTCGCGCCACGTCTGGGCAACTGGAACGCGGCGGTCGCCGCCGGTGGCGGTTACGTCGTCGCCGTGGTGGTGGCGTGTCTGGTCCTGCCCGCCAACACCGACGCCATTCCGGCCACGTTCCCGGCCGCTCTGCTCTGGGAGTTCCGGCTGGCGTCGATCGCCGTACAGGCGCTGCTCTGGACGGCCTTCGGGCTGATCTTCGGGGCGCTGGCGGAGCGGGCGCTCCGGCCGGGGCGGGCCGCCGCGGTGGCGGCGGACAGCGCTGCCGCGCCGGTGCGTACCACCGGCTGAACAGAGAACGGAACCGGGACCGGCCCGCGCGATCGCCGAGCGCGGGCCGGTCCCGGTTCTCGTCCCGCCTCGTCCCGCCGGTCTCCGGCCGGCGGCGGGCGGCTGGTCTCCGGCCCGCAGGCCCGCAGGCCCGCAGTGAGCGGCCGGGCGTCGGATCCGGCAGGCCCGGTGTCCCGTCAGTCGCTGACGCCGACCGCGTGCCCGAAGGTCGCGCGGTCCGTGACGAAGTCCAGCATGGCGCGGGCCACGTCCGCGCGGGCGATCGCGTTGGCGGCCGGGCCGGCCTCCACGGCGTGGCGGTAGCCGCCCTTGCCGTCGGCGTCCGTCAGCCGGGGCGGCCTCACCGACGTCCAGTCGAGCCCGCTCTCGCGCAGGATCGTCTCCATCAGTTCGAGATCGGTGTACAGCTCTTTGAGCGCCAGCCACATCCCGGGCATCAGGACCTGGCGCGCGAGCCACGGCTGACCGGTTCCCGAGCGGTTCAGCGGCGCCGCGCTCACCACGACGATCCGCCGGACGCCGGTCGCGGCCATCGCCTCGGTCGCCGCCCGCGCCGAGGTGGAGGCGGGCTTGAGCGGGTCGTGCCGGCCGGCCTGGCCCATCCCGGACAGCACCGCGTCGGCCCCGTCGACGACCTCGGTCAGGGAGGCCGCGTCGAGGGCGTCGGCGCGTACGACCGTCAGGCACTCGTGTTTCGTCGTCAGCCTGGCCGGGTCCCGTACCGCGGCCGAAACCTCGTGTCCGTCCGCGAGGGCGTGGCGGACGATCTGCCGTCCGACGCCTCCCGTGGCTCCCAGCACAGCGATTTTCATGACCCCTCCAGGGGTGAGTGAACGCTTACCCACCATAGTGGGTGAGCACTCACTCACTTGTCAAAGTAGGCTGCGGGCATGACGGGTACGACATGACGGGCACGAGATGACGGGTACGAGATGACCGGTACGCATCGAGAAGCCGCCGCGCCGCCCCTGACCGGCGGTGCCCTGACGCGCTCGCGGATCCTCGACGCCGCCGCGCGGCTGATGGGCACCGTGGGGCTGACGCGCACGACGACCAAGGAGATCGCGAGGGAGGCGGGCTGCTCGGAAGCCGCGCTCTACAAGCACTTCCGCGACAAGGAGGAGATCTTCGTCGGCGTCCTGCACGAGCGCGCGCCGCGCTTCACGGACGCGCTGGCACGGCTGCCCGGTCGCGTGGGCGAGGGGGAGGTGGCCGGTCATCTGGAGGAGGTGGCCCGGGTGGGGGTGCTCTTCTACCGGGGTACGTTCCCGATGGCGGCGTCCCTCTTCGCCAGCCCCGACCTGCTCGTGGCCCATCGCAAGCGGCTCGGGCTCGACGGCTCGGGGCCGCACGAGGTGAGCCGGTCCGTGGCCGCGTATCTCGCCGCGGAACAGGAGCTGGGCCGGGTCGCGCCGGACATCGACCCGGACGCGGCGGCGCTGCTTCTCGTCGGCGCCTGCTTCCACCGGGCCTTTCTGGACCTGTTCTTCGCCCCGGACCCCCCGGAGGGCGTTCTGCGTCCTCGGAGCGAGGCGGATTTCGCGCGGGAGACCGTACGGGCGCTGCTGGCGGGCATCGCCCCGCCGGGCCCGTGACACGCCCCACGGGCCCGTGAGCCGGGCCGGCGGGACCCGTGACCCGGCCCGGCGGGGCTCGTGCTCAGCCCGTCGCCTGGCTCATCTCTCGGAGCGGCGCCGGTCGCCCGCGCACAGCGCCCAGATGATGAAGAGGTCGACGGCGAGGAGCACAAGGGCCCACAGCGGATAGCGCGGGATCCAGAGGAAGTTCGAGATCGCGCCCAGACCCGCCAGGATCACACCGACCACGCGCGCCCACACCGCGCCCCGCAACAGCGCGCAGCCCGCGACGAAGATGATGGCGCCGATGAAGAGATGGACCCATCCCCAGCCGAGGAGACTGAACGAGAACACGTAGTTCCGCGTCGCCAGGAAGATGTCGTCGTTGGCGATGGCGGAGATACCCGCCAGGATCGTCATCACGCCGCCGAAGATCATGAGAACCGCGGCGAAGACCGTCCATCCGGTAGCAAGTGCCCTCTTGGCCGTCATGGGGCGCTCCCTCGGTGAGGAGACGGGCCGGGGGCCGGTGTCGGCCGGCGGCCATGGTGGTCACCTCAAGGTTCCATAGGTAAGGGTCTCCCGCATCTCGTCCGGAGGGCGGCCAGTAGAGTGCGGATTCGGTCTTCCCCCAGTTCAGAGGTGTACGGCAGTGAGCCCCGCCCAGCACTCCGCGCCCACAGGACCCGACGGGCCAACCGGACCCGAGAGGCCTGCCGGACCCGAGAGGCCCGACGGGCCCCGGCCCCCAGCGCCCCGGGCGCCGACGCCGGTGCCTCCGGTGCCGCCGATGCTTCCGGTGACTGTCGTCGGGATCGGCGCCGACGGCTGGGCGGGGCTGCCCGGCGGCTCGCGGGCCGCGCTGCGCGAGGCGGACGTGCTCATCGGCGGCCCCCGGCAACTGGCCCTGCTCCCCGATGAGTGCGCGGGCGAGCGGGTGCCGTGGCCGTCGCCGCTGCGCCCCGCCGTTCCCGGGCTGCTCGCCGCCCATGCCGGGCGCCGGGTCGCCGTCCTGGCCAGCGGGGATCCGATGTTCCACGGGATCGGGCGGACCCTGTCCGAGGTCCTGTCCGGGGTCCAGCCCGATGCCCTGCCCGATGCCCTGTCTGATGTCCTGCCCGGTGGCCTGTCCCAGGATCCGTCCGAGACCCGTGGCACGGACCTCCGGCGGGCCGGGGCGCTGCGCGTGCTGCCGCATCCGTCGTCCGTCTCGTACGCGTGCGCCCGGCTCGGCTGGCCGGTGGAGGACACGGAGGTGGTCACGCTCGTCGGCCGCCCCGCCGAACTGCTGGCCGCGGCCCTGCACGACGGGCGCCGGGTCCTGGTGCTCAGCGCGGGCGCGGCGACGCCCGCCGAGGTGGCCGCGCTGCTGACCGACCGCGGATACGGCCCGAGCCGGATGCACGTACTCGAACAACTCGGCGCCGACGAGCGGCACATCGAAGCCCTCGCCCAGGAGTGGGCGGAGCCCGCGGGCGATCCGCTCAATGTCGTGGCGGTCGAGTGCCGGCGCGCGCCGGGCGCGCCGCGCCTCGGCGCCGTACCCGGTCTGCCCGACACCGCGTACGCACACGACGGTCAGCTCACCAAGCGCCATGTGCGCGCCGCGACACTGGCCGCGCTGGCGCCCGCGCCCGGCGAGCTGCTGTGGGACATCGGCGGCGGGTCGGGTTCGATCGCCGTCGAGTGGATGCGTACGCACCGCTCCTGCCGCGCCGTCTCGGTCGAGCGCGATCCCGCGCGGGCGGAACGTATCGGCCGTAACGCGCGGGAGCTCGGCGTCCCGGGGCTGCGCGTGGTCACCGGCCGGGCGCCGGGCGCGCTGGCCGGACTGCCGGTGCCGGACGCGGTGTTCATCGGCGGCGGGCTGACCGTACCGGGGCTGCTGGAGAGCTGCTGGGACGCGCTGCCCGCGGGCGGCAGGCTGGTCGCGAACACCGTGACGCTGGAGTCCGAGGCGCTGCTGGCCGAGTGGTACCGCCGCCTGGGCGGGGAACTCGTACGGCTGGCGGTCGCGCACGCCGTTCCGGTGGGCGGGTTCACCGGCTGGCGGCAGGCCATGCCGGTCACTCAGTGGGCGGTCACGAAGGACCACCCTCCGCGGGTCCCCCCGGCGGGAGCCCCCTCGGCAGGAGACGAACGATGACGGTGTACTTCATCGGCGCCGGTCCCGGCGCCGCCGATCTGATCACGGTGCGCGGCGCCCGCAGGCTGGCCGCCTGCCGGGTGTGTCTGTACGCGGGCAGCCTCGTGCCGCGCGAGCTGCTGGCCGAGTGCCCGCCCGACGCGCGCCTGGTGAACACCGCGTCGATGGACCTGGACGGGATCACGGCCGAGCTGGTCCGGGCGCACGAGGAGGGCCACGACGTCGCCCGGCTGCACTCCGGCGACCCGTCGGTCTTCAGCGCCGTCGCGGAGCAGATGCGCCGACTGGACGCGGCCGGTGTGCCGTACGAAGTGGTGCCGGGCGTACCGGCGTTCGCGGCGGCGGCCGCCGCGCTGAAGCGTGAGCTGACGGTCCCGACCGTGGGCCAGACGGTGATCCTCACGCGGATCGCGCAGCGGGCCACCCCGATGCCGGAGGGCGAGGACCTGGCGACCCTCGGCCGGAGCGGGGCGCTGCTCGTACTGCACCTGGCCGCGCGGTATGTGGACCGGGTCGTGGCGGAGCTGCTGCCGCGTTACGGGGCGGACTGCCCGGCCGCGGTGGTGGCGATGGCCAGCCGCCCTGACGAACTGGTGCTGCGCGGGACGCTGGAGGACATCGCCGGCCAGGTGAAGGCGGCGGGAGTGGTGCGGACGGCGGTCATCATGGTCGGCAGGACGCTCGGCGCGGAGCAGTTCCGCGACAGCCACCTGTACTCGGCCGACAGGGAGCGCCCGCACACCTGTTGAGGACATGCCCTTCGGGCACCCGATCGATACGAACGGCTGATGTGGTCGCCCGCGTTCGTTCGATGGCTCCACACGAGATCCCTCCGCGCGCCATACTGATCAGGGCAATCAAACATTCAATAATTCGCCAACAAACGACCAAGTCGTACAGGGGAGTTGGGTGTACGTGGTGGAGACAGCGAGTACGCCCGATCCGCTCGCCGCCGCGGTGCTCAGGGTCCGCTATCCCGATGGTACGGCCGTCGGCGCCGGCTTCCTCGTGACCGGGGAACTGGCCGTCACCTGCGCCCATGTCGTGGCCTCCGCACTCGGACTCGACGACGACGAGCGCCCGGCCGCCGGGGCGACGGTCGAGGTGGACCTGCCGCTCGGCCCGGTGACCGGTCCCGTCGACGGTCCGGCGGCCGTTGCGGCGGCGGTGGAGTACTGGCCCGAGGACGGCCCGTCCGGGGCCCGGGACATCGCCGTACTGCGCCTGCGGTCCACCCTCGCCGGCTCCGCGCCCCTGCGCATGGCCGAGGCGGACGACGTATGGGGACACCCCGTGCGGACCTTCGGCTTCCCGGCCCGCCATGCCGACGGGGTGTGGCACGCGGGGGTGCTGCGGGCGCGGCAGGGGGCCGGCTGGCTCCAGGTCGAGCGGGCGGCGGGCAGCAACCACGCGATCAGCCGGGGCTTCAGCGGCGCACCGGTGTGGGACGAGCGGCTGGGCGCCGCGGTCGGCATGGTGGTGGCCGCCGACCCCCAGCAGCCGTCCGCCTTCCTCATCCCGACCGGCGAACTACTGCTCGCCGTACCGTCGTTGCGGGAAGCCGTGCTGCCGCCCTCGCCGTTCCGGGGTCTGTCCGCGTTCCAGGAGAGCGACAGCGAGGTCTTCCACGGCAGGGACGAGGAGAGCGACGAGGTCGCCGCGCTGGTCACCGAGCATCCGGTGGTCACCGTCTTCGGGCCGTCAGGCTGCGGTAAGTCGTCGCTGGTACGGGCGGGTGTGGTGCCCCGGCTGAGGAAGGCGGGACACGCCGTCGTGATCGTACGGCCGGGCGGTCCCTCCGGTCTGCTCGGCGGCCTCGCCATGGAGCTGACGCGGCTCACCAGGCCGGAGCTGACCGGCAGCGCGCAGCGCGAGGAGAGCCGGGTGGTGGAGGCGGAGCTCTCCGTGCACGGCTGGGGGGAGATCCTGGCGCAGCTGACGGGTGCGGGCGGCGGCCCGGATACGGATACGGGTACGGGTACGGGCATGAGCACGGGTACAGCCACGGACACGGACACGGGCGGCGGGGCGCGTACGAGCAGGGGAGCGCGGACACGTCGCGCGCGCGGCGTACGCGGTCTCGTCGTGGTCGTGGACCAGCTTGAGGAACTTCTCGACCACGGCACCGGCGCCCGGTCCGCCGCCGAGGCCGTCGCCGCGCTGTTCCCCGAACACCCGCCGTCGGGGCTGCGCGTGCTGTCGACCCTGCGCGCCGATTTCCTGGAGGCCGTCAGCGCACGGCCCGGTCTGGAACGCGCCCTGCGCGGCACGTCCCTCCTCCTGCCCGCGATGTCCGCGGAACAGGTACGGCAGGCGGTGGTCCTGCCGGTGGAGGCGATCGCGTCCGTCGGATACGCGGACGGGCTGGAGCAGCGCATCCTCGCCGACTGCGGGGACGCGCAAGGAGTGCTGCCGCTGCTGGAGTTCACCCTCGACCAGCTGTGGGAGCGGCAGCGGGGCGGTCTGCTCACCCACGGGGCGTACGAGGAACTGGGCGGCGTCAGCGGCGCGCTGGCCGAGCGGGCCGAGACCGTATGGCTGCGCGCGGTACGGGAGACGGGCGGGCAGGACCGGGCGGAGGGCGCGGAAGGGGCGGGCGAGGCCACGGCGCGGCGGCTGTTCACCCGACTCGTCCGGCTGCCGCTCGGCGGCCCGGCGGCCACGCGCCGCGTCGTGCCCCGCGCCGAGCTGGGCGAGCCGGAGTGGGCGGTCGCGCGGGCACTGGCCCGGGAACGGCTGGTGGTCATCGGTCTCGACGACGAGAAGCGGGAGACCGTCGAGCTGGCCCACGAAACGCTGATCCGGGCATGGCACCGGCTCGGCGTCTGGGTGGAGCGCGACCGGGACTTCCTCGCCTGGCGGGAGGGGATCCGGCACGACCGTGAACGCTGGGAGGCCGCCGACCGCGCGCCCGACCTGCTGCCCGCCGCCTCGGCCCTGGACGTGGCGCGCCGCTGGGAGCGCGAGCGCGGCGAGGATCTGAGCGAGGCCGACGCCGACTTCCTGCGCCGGGGCCGCGACCGGGAACGGACGAGAACCCGGCGCAGACGCGGCCTGTTCATGGGCATCGGCACCGTACTGGCGCTGGCGGCGGTGCTGGGATCGCTCTTCGTCTACCAGACCGGTGTCACCGAGGAACGCGCCGCCGAGGCGGACTCCCGTTCCATGGCGGCGGCCTCGACGGACCTGCGCGCCACCGACCCGGCGCTGTCCGCGCTCCTCGCGATCTCCGCGTACCGCAGGTCGCCCACGGAGTCGGCGCGTGACGCACTGCTCCAGAGCTATCTCACGTACGGGCGGGCGAGCCGGCTGATGTCGGGGACGCTGGGCAGGGTGCGGCAGGTCGCCGCCAGCGAGGACGGGCGTGTCGTGCTGGCGACCACCGCGCTCGGCCGGGCCACGCTCTTCGTACGGGACGACGACGGGCGGATACGCCGGGCCCATCTGCCGGCCAAAGCGGAGGCGGATCATCCGGTGGTCGCGCGGGACGGGAAGAGCGCCGGTTACGTCGCGTCCAACGGAAAACTGCTCTGGTACCAGGTCCGCGCGGAAACGGACACATTGGTGGCGAACGGCCGGACGATCTCCCCGGCGCCGATCGCCTCCACCCGCGGCTCGGCATTCCGGCAGGCCGCGGTCTCGTCGGACGGGAGCCGGGTGGTGGCGGTCGTCAGCGACGACCTGGTGGTCTGGGATCTCGCCAAGGGTTCCGTCGTCCGCAGGATCACCCCTCCGGAGGGCCAGGATTTCCTGGCGGTCTGGTTCGGGGCGGACCGGGACACGGTGCTGGCGTACACCGGCGACTTCATGGCGGGCAGGGACTACACGCTCCGCGCGTACGAGGGCTCCCGCCCGCCCCGCACCGTCGTGTCCGGGGTGAACGGGGCGGAAGTGTCAGGCGACGGAAGCGCGGTGGCCTTCTGCCGGGGCACCGATGTCTCGGCGAAGGCGCTGTACCAGGTGGTTCGGGTGGCGGACGGCAAGGAGAGCGGCCGGTTCGCGAGCGACGGCCCCTGCGTCGAGAGAATGGCGATCGACCGCACGGGCCGGCACATCGCGGTCGGCGATCTCGTGGGCGACGTCATGTGGCTGGCCGACACCAAGCAGCGGAAACTGATCTCCGAGATCGGGGCGCGAGCGGGGATCGCGGCGACGGATGCCGCGTTGGGGAGGCGCCAGCCGTACGGCCGACTGGTGTGGGAGGACGGTCGGTTCTCTCTCCTGGGGTATGGCCCGACCGGCGTGACAGTGACCGGAATGTCCGCCGACGTGCAGGAGTTCCTTCCCGCGGACCGTGGTGCGGTAGGTGCCGTCCTGACGCCGGACGGTGCCACGGCGATCAGCAAGTGGCGCGCCGAGGAACTGATACGGACGCACAGCGTGGCTGGGGCCGGGGCTCGTTCCGGGGCCGATGCCGGGTCCGTGGCCGGGGGTTTCACGACGGCCGCCTCGGTGGAGCGGCCGGCCCCGGTGGCGCGGGGCAGCCTCAAGGTCAGCACGGACGGCTCGTTGGTCGCCGACCCCACGGACTCGGACATCGTCATCCGGGAGGTGCCGTCCTTGCGCGAGGTCAGCGTCCTCAGCCCCGCGGAGATCGACGACCCCTCGCTGTACGAGTTCACGGACGACAGGCATCTGCTCACCACCACCGACACCACCGTCGAGCGCTGGGACGCCAGGAGCGGCCGGCGCACCCACCGGACCGACCTGAGGGACCTGGACCTGGACGGGAGCAGCGGTTCCCCCGTCACCTGGCCGTACCCCAAGGAGGCGCATGTGGCGGTACTCGGTGACACCTTCCTGCATGTCGTGGACCTCCGTACGGGGCGCGAGGTCAAGGAACTCCGGGTCGAGATCGGGCCCGACGCCACCGGCCTTCGCATCGACGCCACAGGGCGGTACCTCGCGGTCTTCCGCCGGGGCGGCGACTGGGAGCTGTGGCGACTCGACCCGGCCCGCAGGGAACTCGGACCGGTCAGCGGGGCCGGCGGGAGCGGGGGCGGCGGGGCATTCACCGGTGAGTTCATCGACGGCGAGGGGCGCTTCCTGGTCGCGGACGCGGGGAAGGTGCGGATCTACGAGCCCGGACGCCGCTCCGCCGAGGAGTCCTTCGACTTCGGTACGGCGATGAACGCCACCCCGGGGACGTTCCCGGCCGTCTCGGCGGACGGTTCGACGCTCCTGTACGACGACGAGGGCCAGACGATCCCCGTACGCCTGGACCCGGAAGAGTGGGCGGCTCGACTCTGCGCGGTGACCGGACAGCGCACCCTCACGAGCGCGGAGCGCGACGCGATACCGGCGGAGGTGCCGCCGGGGGCGGTCTGCGGGGACTGAGGGCGGGCGGACGGCGGCCCGGCTCGCGCAGAACTTCAGCGAGGACCCGTCCTTCTGGGGGCAGGTCATGGATGGCGAGGTCGTGATGTCGTCCGCGAGACCCGAGGAGGGTGCGCGTCGCGGACGCGGTCAGTCGACCCCCCTGAGATAGATGCGGCTGACCCGGTCGTCGAGCGGATGCACCGCGATCTGAAGGGAGTTCAGCTGCCCCTCGCACGGTGCGCAGATCTGCCCCTCCCGGACGTCGGAAAGAGTCTCGGGCTCCGCGAGGCCGAGGTGGGAGAAGGGCGTGGTGGGTTTGACGGACTTCCGGAGAGGTTCGTCCCGCAGCGTAAGTTCGCGCTCGGGCGACAGTCCCGTGACGAACGCGTCGACCTCCGCGGTGGACAGGGAGAACGCCAGCAGCAGCCCGTCGTCCTGAAAGCCGTTCTGGTGCGCGGCCCGGCGATCGGTGGCCGTCGCGGGGATCCGGACGCCGAGCTGCTCGCTGACGCTCGCCGGCGTCGCGTCCTCGGCCCAGCTGGGCACCTGGCCGCGCACGCCGGCGGCGTCGCCGGTCGTGGCGGTCGAGCAGGAGGCCAGGGCCGGACCGAGCACGACGGCCCACCCGAGGGCGAGGGCGACGCGGGCCTTACGGTTCTTCACCGCACTCCTTCGCGACCCGGGTCCGTACGCTCTCCTTCGCGTCCCGGGTCCGGGGGATCGGGCAATTGGGCGGGATCGAAACCCAGTTCGACATGCTGTGTCGAACCGCTGCCTCGCATGTCGAACTCCCTCGCAAGGCCCGTCGTATGCAGTCGGGCCATATCGGCGTCGGTCACCGTGGTCGGACCGATCGGGGTGGCTTTCCCAGGATCCCAGTTGTACCTGTCCCACACGTTCACCTGGTAGTCGAGGGTCACCTGCGGCCTGCCGTCCGCGCCGGGTACTACCGTGACGGCGCCCGTGGTGTTGGACATGGCGCTGCCGATCGCCAGGTACCAGTCGCGATCGCTGTGTGTGTAGCCGACGGCAGGGGTTTCCACCGGGATGGTCACCGGTTTGCCACCCGACTGCTCAAAGGCTTCAAGGGCCTGCTGTCGCCATCTGTCCTGTTGCTGTGCGACCGACGTCTCCGCAGTCAGCCGTAGCGCCTCGTCGTCCGTCAGCATTCTGTCGACATCCAGGTTCAGCGTGTCCCCGGAGCCTTCGAGATAGTGATTCATATGCCGGGAAGCATCGGTGTTCCCGATGAAGTCGCCCGCGTCCGTCATCATGCCGGCCTGGGCGTGGATCCAGCGATCGCCCCAGCCCGGATCCTCCACGTCGTACGGGCCGGCCCCGTCGTCGGCGGCTCCGCGCCGTACCTGGGGAGCGAAAATGTCGGCGTCCAGAAGGCCGTCCCTTTGCTGGGACCACAACCGTGCCCGTGCCTCGGGGCTCAGGGACTCCCAGAGCCGCCGCAGCTCCTGCCGCTGGGCGGGGTCGGCGTCGTTCCCGAGCCGGGCCAGATCGACGGCCCGGGGGAACATGTCCTCGTCGAGCGAGGTGTACGTACCGTGTCCGGCGTTGTCCGGGTTGCCGCCGTGGCTTCCGCGCAGCGCGCGGGCCGTCGCCTCGTCGATCTCGCCGGCGTGGCTGACGATGCCGGTGAGGGTGTCGGCGTACCACTGCATCTCGTCCAGCTTCTTCTGGCCCGCGCCTTCCGGGGTGCACTGCGCCTCCATCACGCTGACCCTCCCGTCCTGGCCACTGGTGACCAGTAACCCGGCTCTGCGCGCGTCTTCGGTGAGGTCCTTGGCCCGGCGCTGCAAACCTTCCAACTCGCTATGGGCGTCGTTCATGACGCTCCAGATGCTCTTGGCCTCCCGGCGCAGGTCGTCGAACTCCTTCGCGGTCTTGCCCACGAAGGCTCGGGTCACCGTGGCGTTGACGCCCTGCCAGCGCGCCTTGTCCGACTTCGCCTTCATGCCGTCACGGGCGTTGTCCGCAAGCCTTTCCAGGTCCTGGAACACGGTCTTCCAATCGGATGCCGCGGTGCTCAGTTTGCCGAGATCGACGCTTACGAGGTCGTCGTAGTCCATATCGTCTCCGCCCCCTGCCGCCTACGTGAAGTACTCGTTGAGGCGCGAGACGGGGACAGCCGCGCCGCTGCGGTTTCGCAATACGGCACCGATGGCCTCGTCCTCCTTGGCGTATTCCTTCGCCGAGTAGTCCAGGTGATTGGAGATGTGCGCACAAGCCTGGAGCACGGTCTTCACCTGGGCGGTCCACACGCTGACCGTGTTCTCCAGCTCCGAGCCCATGGCGAAGCGATGGAGTTTCAGCTCCGCTCCGGCACGCATGGTGGATCCGGAGCCGCTGTCGTCGGCACCCGCTCCGGCGATGTCGGCCTGTCCGCTCAACTGGTCATAGAGCATGTATGCCTCATGGCCCACAGCGCCCAGATCGTCCTGGCGCACCACGAGATCCTGATCGCCTCCACCTCCCGGCGGTAGCTGATTCAGCCGCATCTCCGCCGACTTCCGCTCCGTGACCTCGGTCTTCAGGTGCTCCCACTCATCCCATGCCATCCTCGAACTCCCCCCGTCGGGCGTATGCGTCATGTGCGTCATCGCATCGGATGTCCCGGCCCGTACTTGTTCTGTCGCTCTCGGTCACCCTGTGGTTCCGTGCCGGCTCGGATCTGTCTCTGAACATTGTCCAGCTATGGGCCTTCCTCGTCCTCGCCCTGAGTGAAATCAGGCCAAGGCGAGCCGAAAGGGGCGGCCGGTGAGCGACGGGCAACCGGGCGCGGTCACGCGGGATCGCTCCGCCCCACCACCGTGCCCGCTCTGTCGACGCAGATCACGTCCACCTCCACCGGCGCCCCGCGCAGCACCGCCAGTGCTTCGTCCCGGGCCCGTCTCGCGACCTCGTCCCCGAGCGGTACGCCGTACGACTCGCACAGGCGGAGCGCCTCCAGGCCCGTGTTCGCCGCCGCCACCCGGTTCGCCAGCGGTGCGTCCGCGCCTGCTGTCAGGGCGAGTTCGGCGAGGAAGGTCTTGTCCACCTGGGAGCGGGCCGAGTGGAGGTCCAGGTGGCCCGCCGCCAGTTTGGAGAGTTTGGCGAAGCCGCCGCAGAGGGTGAGGCGGTCGACGGGGTGGCGGCGGAGGTATTTGAGTACCGCGCCCGCGAAGTCCCCCATGTCCAAGAGGGCGTCCTCGGGCAGGTCGTGGACCGCGAGGACCGTCTTCTCGGACGTCGATCCCGTACAGCCCGCCACATGCGTGCGGCCCGCCGCGCGGGCCACGTCCACGCCGCGTCTGATCGAGTCGATCCAGGCGGAGCAGGAGTACGGGACGACGACGCCCGTCGTGCCGAGGATGGAGAGGCCGCCCAGGATGCCCAGCCTCGGGTTCCAGGTGGAGCGGGCTATCTCCGCGCCGTTGTCCACGGAGACGGTGATCACCACATCGCCCGTACCGCCGTGCCGGGCCGCCACCTCCGCCACATGGGAGCGCATCAGCTGACGCGGGACCGGGTTGATCGCCGGTTCGCCCACGTCCAGGGGGAGTCCGGGGCGGGTGACCGTACCCACCCCCGGGCCCGCGCGGAAGACGACACCCGCGCCCGGTGGCAGCAGCCGTACGGTCGTCCTGATCAGGGCGGCGTGGGTGACATCGGGGTCGTCGCCCGCGTCCTTGACGACACCCGCCGTGGCCCGGTCCCCGGCGGTCAGGTCCTCCGTGGCCAGGGCGAAGGACGGTGTCACGCCCTTCGGCAGCGTGATCGGCACCGGGTCGGGGAACTCGCCGGTCAGCAGCGCCGTGTACGCGGCCGTCGCCGCCGCCGTCGCGCAGGCACCGGTCGTCCAGCCGGGCCGGAGGCCGGTGTGCTTGAGTTGGGCGGCGCGCCCGCCCCGCCCTCCATCAGACATGGAACGACCTGCCTCCGTCATGGAAAGACCCGCCGACGATGAGTGAACCGACCCCGGCCCCGGCCCTGACTTCGGCCCCCGCCCATGTGCTGATCCTCGGCGGTACGACGGAGTCGCGCCGGCTCGCCGAGCGCCTGTACGGCGACGGCCGTCTCCGCGTCACCAGTTCCCTCGCAGGCCGTGTCGCCCGGCCCGTACCGCCGCCCGGCGAGGTACGGATCGGCGGGTTCGGCGGCGCCGAAGGGCTGGCGCGCTGGCTGCGCGAGCATCGCGTGGACGCGCTCATCGACGCCACCCATCCCTTCGCCGGCACCATCAGCCGCAACGCGGCACACGCCGCCGCGCTCACCCATGTTCCCCTTCTCTCCCTGCGCCGCCCCTCCTGGGTGCCGGTCGCCGGTGACGACTGGCACGTGGTCGGCTCCCTGGCGCGGGCCGCCGAGAAGCTGACCGCGCTGCGGCGCGCGCGGGTCTTCCTCACCACCGGGCGGATGGGGCTCGCCGCCTTCGCGCACCTGGACGGCATGTGGTTCCTCGTACGGTCCGTGGACGCCCCGGAACCTCCGTGCCCGGCCCGTACGGAAGTGCTGCTGGACCGGGGGCCGTTCACCCTCGACGGCGAGCGGGAGATCCTGCGCCGCCATCGCGTCGACGTCGTGGTGACGAAGGACAGCGGCGGCGCCGCCACCGCGCCCAAGCTCACGGCCGCCCGCGAGGCGGGGATTCCGGTCGTGGTCGTCCGCCGCCCGGCCGTCCCGAAGGGGGTGGCGTCGGTGGCCACGATCGAGGACGCGGTGGCATGGCTGGCTCGGCTTCCCGGGCTCCCGGGGCTTTCCGGGCCTGCTCGGCTTCCTGGGCCTGCTCAGCGTCCGGGGCTCCCCGGGCTCCCCGGGCTCCCCGGGCTCCCGGGGATAACCGGGCTCCCGGGGCTTCCCGGACGCTCCGGATAGCGGCGCGGCGTCCAGACCACCGTCTCGTCACCGTTCTCGCCCCGCCGCGCGGTCACCGTCCGCGAGGAGCCGACCAGCAGGATCGTCCGCATGTCGACCTGCGCCGGATCGAGATCGGCCAGCCGCACGATCCGGACGCTCTCCTCCGGCCCGCCCACATCGCGGCCGAGCACGACGGGGGTGTCCGGGGCGCGATGCTCCAGGAGCAGCTCGCGCGCCTTGCCGACCTGCCAGGTCCGGCTGGCGGAACCGGGGTTGTAGAGCGCGAGCACCAGGTCCGCGCCCGCCGCCGCGTGCAGCCGTTCGGCGATGACCTCCCACGGCTTGAGCCGGTCGGAGAGCGAGAGCACGGCGTAGTCGTGGCCGAGCGGGGCGCCGACGCGGGCCGCTGCGGCGTTGGCGGCGGTCACGCCCGGGAGTACGCGTACGGGCACGTCCCGGTACGGATCGGCGGACGCGGCCTCCAGGACGGCCGTCGCCATCGCGAAGACCCCCGGATCGCCGCCCGAGACCACGGCCACGCGGCGGCCCCGCCGCGCGAGGTCGAGGGCGAACTCCGCGCGCTCCGACTCCACCTTGTTGTCGG
This sequence comes from Streptomyces sp. NPDC094034, assembly GCF_040303865.1. Taxonomy (NCBI): domain Bacteria; kingdom Bacillati; phylum Actinomycetota; class Actinomycetes; order Kitasatosporales; family Streptomycetaceae; genus Streptomyces; species Streptomyces sp. NPDC094034. The sequence goes on from NZ_JBEOUD010000005.1 coordinate 210,030, forward strand.
AGCCGTGGCGCCGCTGGCCGGGGCGGACCGGAACGCGGTCCAGATAGGTGGTGTAGCCGACGAGATCCTGGGCGGCGGCGAGGGCGCCGCGCGTCTCGGGCGTGAGCCAGAGCGGTCCCGCGGGTCCCGTCCCCACGACCACCACCTCGCCACCCGATCCGCCGCTCTCGCCCCTCTCGTCGGCCTCGCCGTTCTCGCCGTTCTCCTCGGCCTCGCCGCTCTCGTCGCCCTCGCCGGACGGTTCGTCGTGGGCCCCGGGCACGGAACGCGGGGCGACCCGGCTCGGCAGCACCGCCACCGAGAAGTACGGGACCGACTCCGGGTCCGTGTCGGCCAGCGCCCCGGTGCGTTCGCCACTCATCGTGGCGCGCTCGACGTACCGCGCGTCCGCCAGCCGGCCCGCGCGCTCGACCGCCCGCCGTACGGTCGGGAACGTACGCCCCAGCTTCATCACCACCGCCGAGTCCGCCGAGGCCAGCCGGGCCGTCAGCTCCTCCTCCGGCAACGTGCCCGGCAGGATCGTCAGCACCTCCTCGCCCTCGACGAGCGGGGTTCCGAGCCGCGCCGCCGCCGCGCTCACGGACGTCACACCGGGGATGACCTCGGTCGGATAGCGGTCGGCCAGCCGCTTGTGCATGTGCATGTACGAGCCGTAGAAGAGCGGATCGCCCTCGGCGAGCACCGCGACCGTGCGCCCGGCGTCCAGATGGGCGGCGAGCCGGGCGGCCGACTCGGCGTAGAAGTCGTCCATCGCGCCCTGATAGCCGCCGGGGTGGTCGGTGGTCCCGGTGGTGACCGGGTAGACCAGCGGCTCCTCGATGTGGTCGGGGCGCAGCTGCCCGGCGGCGATGGACCGGGCTATGGACCGGCCGTGGCCAGCGCTGTGATACGCGATCACATCGGCCTCGGCGATGATCTGTACGGCCCGTACGGTCATCAGGGACGGGTCTCCCGGGCCCAGCCCGACTCCGTACAGCCGGCCCACGCCACGTTCGCCGGCCGGGGGACGCGCGTGCGAGATCTGCTCACCGGTGCTGCTCCGCACGGTCATTCTTCCTCGCTCGCGATCGCGTTGACGGCCGCGGCGGCGAGGGCGCTGCCGCCGCGCCGTCCCCGTACGACCAGGTGTTCCAGGCCGGAGAAGTGTCCGGCGAGCGCGTCCTTGGACTCGGCGGCGCCGATGAAACCGACCGGCACCCCGATGACCGCCGCCGGGCGCGGGGCGCCGTCCTCGATCATCTCCAGCAGCCGGAAGAGGGCGGTCGGCGCGTTGCCGACGGCCACCACCGCGCCCTCCAGCCGGTCCCGCCACAGCTCCAGCGCGGCGGCGCTGCGGGTCGTCCCCAACTCGGCGGCGAGGGCGGGCACCGACGGGTCGGAGAGGGTGCAGACGACCTCGTTGTCCGCGGGCAGCCGCTTGCGAGTGACCCCGCTGGCGACCATGGCCACATCGCACAGCACGGGCGCGCCCGCGCGCAGCGCCTCGCGGGCGCGGATCACCACACCGGGGCTGAAGGCGAGGTCACGCACCAGGTCGACCATGCCGCAGGCGTGGATCATCCGCACCGCGACCTGCGAGACCTCGGCCGGCAGCCCGCTGAGATCCGCCTCGGCGCGGATCGTGGCGAAGGACTGGCGGTATATCGCCGCGCCGTCCTTCTCGTACTCGAACCCTGTGGGCACTGTGGACACCGTGGTCTTCTCGCTCATCTCGTCAATGGGGTGGTGCGTGCCGCCGCGACCGCGTCGGCGAGTTCTGGTCCTGCGGTGATGGTGTTCGGGCCATCTCCCTGTACCTGAACCTGTACTTGGTCCCGTACCTGGTCCTGTACCTCGTCCTGTACGGAGATGTCGTAGCGGCCTTCGCCCGTGGCGACCACATCCACCCAGCGGCCCCGCGGATGGCCGCAGCGGCGCGCGCACCCCGACCAGTACACGGGCAGTCCGCCCGAGCCGTGGGACACAGCACGGGAGTCGGCACGGGAGTCGGTACCGGACAGGACCGCCGCCGTAGCGTCCGACCGTACGTCGGCCAGCGCCTTCGCACAGCCGGGCCGGCCGGTGCAGGCGCCGACCCCGTACCAGAGGGAGTCGGGGGCGGTGATCAGCCCGGCCGTACGGAGCCGGTCCAGGACGGCGTCGGCCACGGCCGGGGCCACCCCCGGCACGATCACTCCGCGCCAGGGGGTCACGCGCAGCGGTCCGTTCGCCGCCGCCGCGAGCAGCCGCAACTGCGCCGCGGTCAGTCGGCCGAGGCGGGCATGGACGGAGAGGGCCACGGTCCCGTCGGGCGACCGCACGGGACCTGGAACGGGAGGACCCCCTTGCGGCCCCGATGTCGAGCCCGGTTCCGGCGTCGAGCCCGCGTCCGGTGTCGAGTGCGGTTCCGGTGTTGAGCCCCGTTCCGCCGTCGAGCCCGCTTCCGGTGTCGACCCCGGTCCCCGCCCCGGAGCTCCCGCCACGTCCTCCGTCGCGATCCCGGCATCCGTCAGCGCCGCCCGCAGCGCCGCGTCCAGCCCCCGGCCGTCCTCGGCGGGCAGTTCCCGTACCCGCCAGGCCCCCGAGCCGCCCGCCTCCGCGAGCGTGAGGAACGTCTCCGCCGCCAACAGGGCCGCGCGCGGGGCGTCCTCGGGCGCCACACACGGGCCCGACCGGTTTGCCCCGGTACGTACGGCGACCGATCCGTCCCGGCGTGCGAGCAACGTCACATCGGCGCCGAGGGCCGCCACATCGCCGCGTCCGTCGTCCAGCGCGAAGAGGAACCGCCCGGAAAGGGTCGCCGCCCGCGCGCTCGCGCAGAGCAGTCCGTCCAGCTCGCGGGCCCACGACTGGACGTCCGCGTAAGGCAGTTCGTCCAGTCCGGCCAGCGGTGACGCGACGATGTTCCGTACCCGCTCGTGTGTCTCGGAGGGCAGCAGCCCGGCCTTGTGCAGCAGCCCGGCCAGTTCGGGGCCGCGGCTCCCGTCCAGGCCGCGCAGCTGCGCATTGCCCCGGGAGGTGAGGTCCACATGTCCGTCGCCCAGCCGCTCCGCCGCGTCCGCCAGCGTCTCGGCCTGACGGATCGTCAGCAGTCCGGCGGGCAGCCGCAGTCGGGCCAGCCGGCCGTCGTCCGCGGCGTGCAGCCGCAGCGCGCCGGGGCAGGCGTCGCCCCGCTCCCGCGCAGGGGTCCGTACGGACTCCCGTACGGCGGCCCGCGGGGGCGCTTCGTCCCGGTTCACGGGTGTTGGCGAGGTGGGCGGCATGGCGGCGAGCATACCCACGTACCCGCACCCGCTCCCGTCCCGCCGCCCGGCCGCCGACGCTCCGTACCGCCCCCCGCGCCGGACCGGGTTCCGGGCCCCCTCCCCGCCCGTGACCTCAGCACTTACTATGCAGACGACGGCCTGCCCAGGCCCGTCAACGCCAGCGACGGCGTCATGGGGAGGAAGCCCGGTGCGAACCCGGCGCGGTCCCGCCACTGTGAGTCCGGCAGCAGCCGGGCGAGCCAGGAACTCCCGCCGTCCTCCACACCTCGCCCGGGGCGCGGACCCCGAGGAAGGCCAGACGCCGCATGCTTCTGCTCCTGTCGACGTCCGACACCGATCTGCTGAGCGCCCGCGCGGCGAACGCGGCGGGCGGGCCCGTCCCGTACCGCTTCGCGAACCCCGCCAGGCTCGCGCTCGACGAACTGCCCGCGCTGCTGGAGGGCGCCGACCTCGTGGTCGTACGGCTCCTCGGCGGGCTGCGCGCCTGGCAGGACGGGATCGATCTGCTGCTCGCGGGCGACCGGCCCCTCGTGGTCCTCACCGGTGAACAGGCCCCCGACGCACAGCTGATGGAGGCGTCGACCGTCCCCGTCGGTATCGCCGCCGAGGCACACGCGTATCTCGCGCACGGCGGTCCGGCCAATCTGGACCAGCTCGCGCGGTTCCTCTCCGACACGGTCCTGCTGACCGGCCACGGCTTCGAGCCGCCCGCCGCCGCGCCCACTTGGGGCCGGCTCGACCGGCGCGTCAGGCCGCCCCGCTTCGGCCGTCCCGGACACAGCGTGGTGGAGTTGGCCCCGACCGTCGCCGTCCTCTACTACCGCGCGCACCACATGAGCGGCAACACCGCCTTCGTGGACACGCTGTGCTCGGCGATCGAGGACGCGGACGCCCGGCCCCTGCCAATCTTCGTCTCGTCCCTGCGCGCGCCCGAGCCCGAACTGCTGGCCGCCCTGCGCGAGGCCGACGCCATCGTCACGACCGTGCTCGCCGCCGGGGGCACCAAGCCCGCCGAGGCATCGGCCGGCGGGGACGACGAGGCCTGGGACGCGGGCGCGCTCGCCGCGCTCGACGTGCCGATCCTCCAGGCCCTCTGCCTCACCGGCAGCCGCGCCGCCTGGGCCGAGAGCGACGAGGGGCTGTCCCCGCTGGACGCCGCCTCGCAGGTCGCGGTGCCGGAGTTCGACGGTCGCCTCATCACCGTCCCGTTCTCCTTCAAGGAGCTGGACCCGGACGGTCTGCCGGTCTACGTCGCCGACCCCGAGCGGGCCGCCCGGGTGGCCGGGATCGCCGTACGCCACGCCAGGCTGCGCTATGTCACGAACGCCGACAAGCGCGTCGCGCTGGTGCTCTCCGCGTACCCGACGAAGCACTCGCGCATCGGCAACGCGGTCGGCCTCGACACCCCGGCGAGCGCGGTGTCCCTGCTGCGCCGACTGGTCCAGGAGGGCTACGACTTCGGTGCAGAGCCCGTCCCCGGTCTGGCCTCGGGCGACGGCGACGAGCTGATCCACGCCCTCATCGAGGCCGGAGGCCATGACCAGGAGTGGCTGACCGAGGAGCAGCTCGCCCGTAACCCGGTCCGTATCCCGGCCGCCGACTACCGGCGGTGGTACGGCCAACTCCCCGCCGAGCTGCGCGAGTCGGTGGAGCGGCACTGGGGACCGCCGCCCGGCGAGATGTTCCTGGACCGCAGCAGGGCCGCCGCCGGCGGGGACCCGGACGGCGACATCGTGCTCGCCGCCCTGCGGCACGGCAATCTGCTGATCCTCATCCAGCCGCCGCGCGGCTTCGGCGAGAACCCGATCGCGATCTACCACGACCCCGATCTGCCGCCCTCGCACCACTACTTGGCGGCCTATCGCTGGATCCAGGCCGGCCGCGAGGACGGCGGCTTCGGCGCCGACGCGATGATCCACCTCGGCAAGCACGGCAATCTGGAGTGGCTGCCCGGCAAGAACGCGGGAATGTCGGCGGCCTGCGCCCCCGATGCCGCGCTCGGAGATCTGCCGCTGATCTATCCGTTCCTGGTCAATGACCCGGGCGAGGGTACGCAGGCCAAGCGGCGCGTACACGCCACGCTGGTGGACCATCTCGTCCCGCCGATGGCGCGCGCCGAGTCGTACGGCGACATCGCGCGCCTTGAGCAGCTGCTCGACGAGTACGCGGCGATCTCGTCCATGGACCCGGCGAAACTGCCCGCGATCCGCGCCCAGATCTGGACCCTGATCCAGGCGGCCAAGCTCGACCACGACCTGGGGCTCGAAGACCGGCCGGACGACGACGGGTTCGACGACTTCCTGCTCCATGTCGACGGCTGGCTCTGCGAGGTCAAGGACGCGCAGATCCGCGACGGTCTGCATGTGCTGGGCGGCGCGCCCACCGGCGGGGCGCGCGTCAATCTGGTCCTGGCGATCCTGCGCGCCCGGCAGATCTGGGGCGGTACGGCCTCCCTGCCCGGTCTGCGCGAGGCCCTTGGGCTCGACGAGTCGGCGGCGACCCGTACCGGCGCCGACGAGGCGGAGGAGCGGGCCCGCGCGCTCGTCCAGGCGATGGAGGACGCCGGCTGGGACCCGGCGGCGGTGGCGGACGTGGCCGACGGGCTCCCCGAGGGCGTCGCGGCGATCCTCGGCTTCGCGGCGCGCGAGGTCGTACCGCGCCTCGCGGGCACCGTCGACGAGATCGAGCACGTGGTGCACGCGCTGAGCGGCGGATTCGTCCCGGCGGGCCCGTCCGGGTCCCCGCTGCGCGGCCTGGTCAATGTCCTGCCGACCGGCCGCAACTTCTACTCCGTCGACCCCAAGGCCGTACCGAGCAGGCTCGCCTGGGAGACCGGCCAGGCCCTCGCCGACTCCCTCCTCACCCGCTACCGCACCGACAACGGCGAGTGGCCGACCTCCGTCGGGCTGTCCCTGTGGGGTACGAGCGCGATGCGCACCTCGGGCGATGACATCGCGGAGGCGCTGGCGCTGCTGGGCGTCCGCCCGGTGTGGGACGACGCGTCGCGGCGGGTGACGGGTCTGGAGGCGATCCCCCTCACCGAGCTCGACCGGCCGCGTATCGATGTCACCCTGCGCATCAGCGGCTTCTTCCGCGACGCGTTCCCGCACGCGATCGGGCTGCTGGACGACGCGGTACGGCTCGCGGCCTCGCTGGACGAGCCCGCCGACGCCAACTTCGTACGCGCCCACGCCCAGGCGGACCTGGCCGAGCACGGCGACGAACGCCGCGCCACGACCCGGATCTTCGGCTCCCGCCCCGGTACGTACGGCGCGGGCATCCTCCAGCTCATCGACAGCCGCGACTGGCGCACCGACGCGGACCTCGCCGAGGTCTACACGGTGTGGGGCGGCTACGCGTACGGCCGGGAACTGGACGGCCGTCCGGCGCGCGACGAGATGGAGAGCGCGTACAAGCGCATCGCGGTGGCCGCCAAGAACACCGACACCCGCGAGCACGACATCGCGGACTCGGACGACTACTTCCAGTACCACGGCGGCATGGTCGCCACGGTCCGCGCGCTCAAGGGCACGGCCCCGGAGGCGTACATCGGCGACTCGACCCGCCCCGAGACCGTCCGCACACGCACCCTGGTCGAAGAGACGTCACGGGTCTTCCGCGCCCGCGTGGTCAACCCCCGCTGGATCGAGGCGATGCGCCGCCACGGATACAAGGGGGCCTTCGAACTCGCCGCGACGGTCGACTATCTCTTCGGGTACGACGCGACGACCGGCGTGGTCGCGGACTGGATGTACGACAAGCTCACGGAGACGTACGTTCTGGACCCCGAGAACCGCGCGTTCCTCCAGGAGGCCAACCCCTGGGCCCTGCACGGCATCGCGGAGCGGCTGCTGGAGGCGGAGTCGCGCGGGATGTGGGCGAAGCCGGACCCGGCGGTGCTGGACGCGCTGCGGGCGGTGTTCCTGGAGACGGAGGGGGAGTTGGAGGGGGAGGACTGAGCCGGGCGGGGCGGGCGAGTCGGGCGGGACATTCCCGCCCGACTCGCCCGACTCGCCCGCCCCGCCGCATCGGAGACGTGCCCCCGGTCGAACCTGGTCGGCCTCGATCGGACCCGGTCGGGCCCGGTCAGGTGGGGATGGGCTTGGTCTTGGTGCAGTTCTTCCATTCGACCCAGGGCCGGGCGCCGCCGTTCTTGGGGCCGGTGGCGTATTGGGGATCGCCGGTGATCGTCTGGTTCTTCTCCTCGTGGGTGATGTCGATCCCGAAGATCTTGAAGCCGAAGCTGACCTGTCCTGCGGAGATACCGAAGCCGATGCCGAGCGAGGCGTTCCACCAGTCGGTGTTGGCGTTGTAGTCGAGCTTGCTGAGCTTGCCCTTGTCGTGGAGGAGCCGTTCGAGGTCGCTGGCGTCGGAGTCGGGTACTTCGGCCGCGTCCGAGGGGGAAGGAAGCGGGTTCTTGGCGGGGTTGCCCCTTCCGCGCAGCCAGTCCTCGACGATGGTGCTGTCGGTGTCGTTGTCGAGGATGAGTTCGGCCGACTCGGTGTGTATCTGTGACTTGGTGGATCCGCCGCCACCGCCGACGTCGATCGTCACAGGACCGGCGTTGGCGCCTGCCTCGATCTTGACGCCGCCGCCGTCCCCGGCTTCCTGGCTGGTGGTGATGACCAGCTTCTCCGGGTGGTGATCGGCGCCGTCCTTCTCCTCCTGGTCGTAGGCCGCCGCGTCGTAGGTGACGGCCACCTGCTGCATCCGCTCGCCGGTGGCGACTCCGCCCGCGCCGGCCGAGCCCTTGACGGTGAAGGTGTAGATGAAGGTGATCTTCCCGGCGTTCGGTCCGTTCTGGGCGCGCATGACGACGACGTCCTCGGTCATCGTGCCGTTGAGCACCTCACCGGATATCTTGCCGAGATCCTTGGGGCCGTCACTCTTTCCCGAGTCCTTGCCGCCCTTGCCGTTGCCCTTGAACTTTCCGCCGAAGCTCGCGTTGCCGGACGCCTCGACGGACGTCTTGGTGATGTCGACGTCGGGAGCCCTCTCGGGATCGAGGTCGGGCTTCTTCTTGTTCGCGTGGTAGCCGCAGATCATGCCCAGTTCCGAGGAGCGTGGTCCCGCGGGCCGGCTGTTGCAGTCGTCCATCGCCTTGAGGTATTCGGCGAACTGCTGCGCGTCCTTCAGGTTCGCCTCCAGGTCCGCCTGGGTGTCGCCGGTCTTGTTCCCGTTGAAGAGCCACTGCCCGCCGCTACCACTGCCCGCCAGATACGTGCCGCTCAACTTCGCGCTGCCGCCCCAGTCCTTCAGGCCGGGGATGCCCGCGGAGATGCTCGCCGTGACGCCGCCCGAGGTCTCGGTCACCCGTTCCAGGGTGACGGTGCCGTCGGACCACTGCTGGAGCTTGACCGTCTCCGAGTTGCTGATCTTGATGAAGATGATCTGGATGACGACGGTGGTCTTCGTCTGGTCCTGGGAGAGCAGACACCGGGCGGGCTCGAAGGGGTCGCCGTTGGGTACGAAGGGATCGTCGGGGCCACCTCCGCCACCGCCCCCGCCGTCGCCTCCGCCTTTGTCGCCCGCGTAGTCGCCGGAGGAGCAGGCCTCGGCGCCGCTGAGCGGGTGGAGTATTCGGCACACCGCGCTCTTCAGCCCGGTCGCCGTGTCGGCGGGCACGCTCAGCCCGACGATCGCCGCGACGACGAGCGAGACGACACCGACCATCGCGGCGTACTCGGCCCCGCCCTGCCCCAGGTCGAGGCGATCTCTGTCGATCAGCCCCCGGCTTCGCCTGTGCCATCTGCGCAGCCTGTCGTCGCCCCTCATGCCGCTCATCGGTTCTCCTCGCCCCACACCGTCCGCCATCCCCCGAGCGAGAGCAGCGTATGGATTGGGCCGGGCCCAAACGGCAGGGTCCCCGGGCCCAGTTGAGGGGTTCCAGCGGGCCCAGTTTTCGCCGGACGCACCCCCTCCTACCTGCGAAAAGTGTCGTTCGAAGGGCAGTTGGATGAACTCATTGGGGACGGGGCGCGACCGTCGTGCCGCCGCGCTTCCCGAGCCCGCCGGGCCCCGCGGCGGGGGCAGTCTCACAACCGTCCACGCCCGCCCGGCCGTTAGGGTCGGGAACATGACCGCGCAGAAGCCGTTCCTGTACGTCGTCGTATGCGCGTCCGCGATCGCCGGCGACGTCGGCGAGCTGATCAACGCCGCGCGGGAGCGGCGCTGGGACGTGGGCGTCATCGCCACCCCGCAGGGCCTCGGATTCCTCGACACCGACGCGGTGGAGGCGCGGACCGGCTATCCGATCCGCTCCGCCTGGCGCCGCCCCGGCGACCCCCGTCCGCTACCACCCCCGGACGCCATCGCGGTCGCGCCGGCCACCTTCAACACGATCAACAAGTGGGCCGCCGGGATCTCCGACACCCTCGCGCTGGGGATTCTGTGCGAGGCGTACGGACTGGGCATCCCGACGGCGGTCCTCCCGTACCTGAACGCGGCGATGGCCGCGCACCCCGCGTACTCCGCGAGCCTGGAGCGGCTGCGGGAGATGGGCGTGCTGATCGGTTCGTACCGGCCCCATGACCCGGCGGCGGAGGGAGAGGCGGACGAGTACCGCTGGGAGGAGGCGCTGGAACTGCTTGCTCCGGCGATAACGTCCCGGGGCTGATCAGTTCGGTTTTCGGCCAGGTTGATGAGGCATCCCGTTCGGTGATGACCGGCCGCGTCGATTCGCCTAGGGTCGTCTGCGCTCCACAGCCCGGTGCCGCACGGCCATCGTGCGGTGCTTCGCGGACCCGTCGATGGGAACGGTGTGAAGTGAAGATCGAGTATCGGCATCTGATCAGTCGTTTATCAGCGGTGGCGGTGGTGGTCCGGAGTCGGCTCGCCGCCGCGCTGGGTGTGGTCGCGCTGCTGGCGACCGCCCTCACCGGCACGGCCGCCGGCACGGCCAGTGCGGAGCCCCGTACGGCGCCGGTCGCCGCCACCCAGGAGGCCCCGGGGTGGGTCTGCCCCGGCACGCCCATACCGCCGGGTTACGTGATCACCAGCCGCGCGGCGAACGGGTGCAACGGTGCCGGCGCCTGGTACATGCAGCCCGCGCAGGACGGGATCTGGATCTGCGCCACCTCGCCGATCCCGCCCGGCTATGTGCTCACCCTCCACACGGCCAATGGCTGCAACAGCAACATCGACACGTGGTTCATGCAGTTGGCCCGCGACGGCCAGTGGGTCTGTGCGGGCTCGCCGATCCCCGCCGGTTATGTGCTGACCGGCCACATCAGCACCGGCTGCGGCAACATCGGCGTGTGGTTCCAGCAACTGGCCCGCGTCGGCCTGTACATCTGCCCCGGCCAGCCCATACCGCCCGGCTACCGCACCGGCACCTTCAACGCGACCATGTGCGGCGGCCTCGGGGGCTGGCTCCTGCTCAGCGCCTGATCCGACCTGACCCACCGGAAGGTACCGCGCGCGGTACCTTCCGGCGTCCCGCCGGACTTTCCCGCGTGCCCAAGCCTGGCGGCCCGGGACCTGGGGCCGAAGACACCTCGGCCACTCGGAGCCGGAGAACCCGGCCCGTACTCAGCGAAATCCCGGATCAGGGCCACACCAGGCAGTAAGGCTGATGCCCCGCCTCATGCAGCCGGTGGCTGAAGTCCTGCCATTGGTGCAGCAGTTGGTAGACGTTGTACGCGTCCCTCGGGCCGCCCCTGTCCGGGACCGTCGACCAGATGAAGGCCGCCGCGCCCACGGATTCCTCGCCGATGCCGCGCAGCGGGTCCACCACCGTCATCGGGAGTTTGACCACCGCGTAATCGGGATGCAGCACGACCAGTTCCAGCGGGGGCACTTTGTACAGGGGCATGCCCTGAATACCCGTGAGGACCATCGCCGCTATCGTCTCCGGCTTGATCTTGGTGAACATGCCGTTCATACCGAGCTCATCGCCGCCCAGCTCCTCCGGGCGCATGGAAATGGGCACGCGCGCGGCCGTGGCTCCGTCTGGCGCGCCGAAGTATTTGTAGGTCACCCCCACCCGGCCACCACTCCTGCTTTCCGGCGTTCCCGGAGGTTGCTCCCGCGCCTCACGTTCGCGCCGTCGATGCTTTCCACGTCGGGCAGGCTCGGGACCGAGGTCGTCCGTTCCCTCGCCCAGTCCGCCACCGCGATGCATATCTCCACCCGACCACTCGCAGCCATGGCCGCGCAACCCGATCATCGTGACAGTGACCTCCCCCACGAACGTCCGGTGAAACACCTGTCCGCAAGAACGTCCGAGCCTCTGACACCATGGATTCCGTGAGCTTCCCCTATGACGCCCCAGTTTCGCAGACGCTTTTCGACCGCGCCGCCCTCGTGACACCCGGCGGCGTGAACTCTCCCGTCCGTGCCTTCCGCGCGGTGGGCGGTACGCCCCGGTTCATGGTGTCCGGGCATGGTCCGTACCTCATCGACGCGGACGGCCGTGAATATGTCGACCTCGTATGTTCCTGGGGTCCGATGATTCTCGGTCATTCCCATCCGGAGGTCATCGAAGCGGTCCAGGCCGCTGTCGCCCGCGGTACGTCCTTCGGTACGCCCGGTGAGGGCGAGGTGGCGCTCGCCGAGGAGATCGTTGCCCGGGTCGCCCCCGTCGAGCAGGTACGGCTCGTGTCGTCCGGGACCGAGGCGACCATGTCCGCCATCCGGCTCGCCCGCGGTTTCACCGGGCGCGCCAAGGTCGTGAAGTTCGCCGGGTGCTACCACGGGCATGTCGACGCGCTGCTCGCCGCCGCCGGCTCCGGGGTCGCGACCCTCGGGCTGCCCGACACTCCCGGGGTGACCGGCGCGCAGGCCGGGGACACCATCGTCCTGCCGTACAACGATCTCGACGCCGTGCGCCGGGCGTTCGCCGCGCACCCCGGCGAGATCGCCTGCGTGATCACCGAGGCGTCGCCCGGCAACATGGGCGTCGTACCGCCCCGGGACGGGTTCAACGCCGGGCTCAAGGAGATCTGCGCCGCCGATGGCGCGCTGTACATCTCGGACGAGGTGATGACCGGTTTCCGTACCTCGAAGGCCGGCTGGTACGGCGTCGACGGTGTCGCGCCCGACCTGATGACCTTCGGGAAGGTCATGGGCGGCGGATTCCCGGCCGCCGCGTTCGGCGGGCGCGCCGATGTCATGGGGCGGCTCGCCCCGGCCGGCCCCGTCTACCAGGCGGGCACGCTCTCCGGGAACCCGGTCGCCACCGCCGCGGGCCTCGCCCAGCTGAGGCTGCTCGACGACGCGGCGTACGCGAGGATCGACGCCGTTTCGCGGCAGATCCAGGGGCTGGTGACGGAGTCGCTCAGCAAGGAGGGCGTCGCCCACCGCGTGCAGACGGCGAGCAATATGTTCTCCGTCTTCTTCACGGCTGACGAGGTGCACGACTACGAGGGCGCCAAGCGGCAGGAGTCGTTCCGCTTCACCCCCTTCTTCCACTCGCTGCTGGCCGACGGTGTCTATCTGCCGCCGTCCTCCTTCGAGTCCTGGTTCGTCTCCACCGCACACGACGAGCGCGCGATCGAGCGGATCGCCGCCGCGCTGCCGGCCGCCGCCCGCGCCGCGGCCGAAGCGACCGCCCCCGAGACCACTGGCCCCGAAGCCAGTGCCCCCGAGCCCGCCGACCCGGAGAACGCCGCATGAGCAAGAGCGAAGAGATCACCGTCGTCCATCTCGTGCGCCACGGCGAAGTGCACAACCCCGACGGTGTCCTCTACGGCAGACGACCCGGCTACCACCTCTCCGAGCTGGGCAGGCGGATGGCCGACCGGGTCGCCGAGCATCTCGCGGACCGTGACATCGCTCACGTCGTCGCCTCCCCCCTGGAGCGCGCGCAGGAGACCGCGGCCCCCATCGCCAAGAGCCATGGGCTGACCCTCGACACCGACGACCGGCTGATCGAGGCCGCGAACGTCTTCGAGGGCAAGACCTTCGGGGTCGGTGACGGCGCCCTGCGCAAGCCCGGCAACTGGAGGTACCTCACCAACCCGTTCCGGCCGTCCTGGGGCGAGCCGTACATCGATCAGGTCGTACGGATGATGGGCGCCCTGAACTCCGCGCGCGACGCGGCCCGCGGGCACGAAGCGGTCGCCGTCAGCCATCAGCTGCCGATCTGGATCGTGCGGAGCTTTGTCGAGCGGCGCCGGCTGTGGCACGACCCGCGCCGTCGGCAGTGCACGCTCGCGTCCCTGACCAGCTTCACCTATCAGGGCGACAAGATCGTCTCCGTCGGCTACTCCGAGCCCGCGCGCGATCTCGTCCCGGCTCATCTGCTGGCCGGCGCCCGGCCCGTCAAGGGCGGCGCCAAGGCCTTCGGTGCCTGAACGGATCCGCATGCTCGCAATCCGTTGATCACCCCTGCCGTATCTGTCATATCTTTCGTTACGTCAGCAAAGATGAGTAAAGATATGACAAGTGCTGGAACCTCCGTGTTCGCCATCTCATCTCCTGTGTTGCCGCTTGTAAGACTTTTATGAGCGGCATACGCAGAGACGAGCGCGGATGGGAACGGTATGCGCGACATCAGCCGAAGGAGTCTTCTCGGGGCGGGAATCGGAGCGGCTGCCGCGATCGGAATCGCGGGCTGCTCCACCGGCGGGAGCGGCACGGTCCGGCACACGGAGGTGGGCAAGGGCGGTGCGGGCGGAGGCGCGACGAGCAGTGCCAGTCCCCTCGGTAAAGAGGTCCGGCTCATAGGGGACGGTTCCACTTCCGACACGGGAAAACAGCCGCACCAGCCGCCCGCCCCCGTCCCCCTGGAGCCCGGCCAGACCCCGCCGCAGTTCGTGATCTTCTCCTGGGACGGGGCGGGCGAGGTCGGCAACGGTCTCTTCCCGCGCTTCCTGGAACTCGCCAAGAACCACGGCGCGGCGATGACCTTCTTCCTCTCCGGCCTCTATCTGCTGCCCGAGTCGAAGAAGACGCTCTACCGCCCGCCGAACAACCCGGTCGGCGCCTCCGACATCGGCTATCTCACCGACGGCCATATCAAGGACACCCTCAAGAACGTCCGCCAGGCATGGCTGGACGGGCATGAGATCGGTACGCACTTCAACGGGCACTTCTGCGCCGGCTCCGGCACCGTCGGCGACTGGACCCCGCGGCAGTGGCGCAGCGAGATAGACCAGGCTGTGTCCTTCGTCACCGAGTGGCGTACGAACAGCGGCTGGACCGAACTCGACCCGCTGCCCTTCGACTACCGCAAGGAACTGACCGGCGGCCGTACGCCCTGTCTGCTCGGCCAGGAGAATCTGCTGCCGACCGCGAAGAAGCTGGGCTGGCGCTACGACGCGAGTTCGCCCGGCGGCACGCAGCGCTGGCCGGACAAGAAGCTCGGCCTCTGGGATTTCCCGCTTCAGCAAGTCCCGTTCCCCGGGCACAGCTTCGAGGTCCTTTCCATGGACTACAACATGCTCGCGAATCAGTCGAGGAATTCGACGAACGGCATGACCTCGCGGTACGCGGAGTGGCGCAAGCAGGCCACCGACGCGTATCTCGGCGGTTTCAACCGCGCGTACGAGTCGAATCGCGCCCCGTTCTTCATAGGCAACCATTTCGAGCAGTGGAACGGCGGGATCTATATGGATGCCGTCGAGGAGGCGCTGAAGGGGATGGCGGGCAAGAAGGACGTACGGCTCGTCTCGTTCCGGCAGTTCACCGACTGGCTCGATGCGCAGGACCCTGCCGTGCTCGACAAGCTCCGCACCCTGGAGGTCGGCCAGGCTCCCGCCGGCGGCTGGAACACCTTCTTCAAAGCCTGAGAAGACCGTTTGAGGAGACTGTTTCCGAAGACCGTTTCCGAAGACCGGGTGAGGAGACCACCTGACCAGGTCGCTTGACCACGTAGCTTGACGACATCGCTTGACCACGTCGCTTGAGCAGCCCCCTGGCTGTTGCCCGCCCGCCCCTCTTTACAACGGGCTTTACGGGCAGCCAGGGGGGTGCGCAAGATCCCTGAAACGCCCATGCGAAACTTTTCACATGAACTCAGGCCGCGCTCCCCGACGCCGCTCCGAGCGACGATTCCGCGCCCTCCCACCGGTTGTCGTGGGCGTGGCGGCCCTGACGCTCTCCGCCTGCGGGGGCGGCGGCAAGTCCGGCGGCGGCGGTGACACCAACTTCGTCACCAACACCGGCGGCATCTCCACCGTCGCGGCGGCCGACCGCAAGCCCGCCAACCAGCTCTCCGGGGAGACCCTGGAGGGCAAGCGGCTCGATGTGGCCGATCTCAAGGGCAAGATCGTCGTGATGAACGTCTGGGGCTCGTGGTGCCCGCCCTGCCGCGCCGAGGCCCCGCACTTCGCGAAGGTCGCCAAGGAGACCGAGTCGAAGGGCGTGGCGTTCGTCGGGATCAACACCCGGGACGCCAACAAGGGCCCGGCGCTCGCGTTCGAGAAGGACTACGACGTCCCGTACCCGAGTCTGTACGACCCGGCGGGCAAGCTCATCGTCAACGGCTTCCCCAAGGGAAGTCTCAACCCGCAGTCCATCCCCTCCACGATCGTGCTCGACCGGGACGGGAAGATCGCGGCCCGCGCGCTGATGGCGCTCGACGAGGAGAAGCTGCGCAAGATGATCGACCCGCTGATCGCGGAGAAGTGATCCTGTGCAGGTTCTCGCCGCCACCCCCGGCATGAATGAGACGGTCTACAGCGGAGCGCTGCTGCTCGCGCTGCCGATCGCCCTGCTCGGCGGGCTCATCTCCTTCTTCTCGCCGTGCGTGCTGCCGCTCGTACCGGGTTATCTCTCGTACGTCACCGGCGTCAGCGGCACCGATCTGGCGGACGCCCGGCGTGGCCGGATGGTCGTCGGCGCCACGCTCTTCGTCGTCGGCTTCACCGCCGTCTTCGTCTCGGGCGGGGCGCTCTTCGGCTACTTCGGCGGGACTCTCCAGGACCACCGCGAAGTCCTCTCCAAGGTCCTCGGCGTCCTGATGATCCTCATGGGTGTGTTCTTCATGGGGATGATGCCCTGGCTCACCCAGCGCGAATTCCGCTTCCACAAGCGTCCGGTGACCGGTCTCGCGGGCGCTCCCGTGCTGGGCGCGCTCTTCGGGATCGGCTGGACGCCCTGTCTCGGGCCGACCATCTCCTCGGTGAACGCCCTGGCGTTCGACCAGGCGAGCGCCGGCCGAGGGGCCATACTGACCGTCGCGTACTGCCTCGGTCTCGGAGTGCCGTTCGTGCTCGCGGCGGTGGCGTTCCGCAAGGCGCTCGGGGCGTTCGGCTGGATCAAGCGCCACTACGTATGGGTGATGCGCATCGGCGGCGCGATGATGATCCTGACCGGGCTGGCGCTGCTGACCGGCGCGTGGGACAGCATCGTGCAGGACATGCAGACCTGGTCCGACGGTTTCACGGTGGGGATCTAGTTCCATGAGCAAGGCGTCCATGAACGACACGGGAACCGGCACCGGGACGGGGAACGACTCCGCGACCGGGAACGACACCGCCGGGCGAGCAGCGGCGGACGCGGCGGAAGCGGCGGAAGCGGCGGACGCCGCCTCCGAAGCCCGGGAAGCCCGGGAAGCCGATGAAGCCCGCGAAGCCCAGGAAGCCGGTGAGGCCCGCGCCCTCTCCACCGCTCCCCGCGAAGAGCGCGAGGACACCGTCATCGGCGGCCCCACTCTCGGGATCGTCGGCTGGCTCCGCTGGTTCTGGCGCCAGCTCACCTCCATGCGGGTCGCGCTGATCCTCCTCTTCCTGCTCTCGCTCGGCTCCATCCCGGGCTCACTGATCCCGCAGACCGGCGTCGACGAGATGAAGGTGCAGGACTTCAAGGAGCGGCACGAGACGCTCGCGCCGGTCTACGAGCACCTCCAACTCTTCCAGGTCTACAGCTCGGTGTGGTTCTCCGCGATCTACATCCTGCTGTTCATCTCCCTCATCGGCTGTATCGTCCCGCGCACCTGGCAGTTCGTCGGCCAGCTGCGCAGCCGCCCGCCGGGCGCGCCCAAGCGCCTCGACCGCATGCCCGCGTACGCGACTTGGCGCACCACCGCGGAGCCCGAGGCCGCCCGCGAGGCCGCGCTCGCGATCCTCAAGAAGCGCCGCTTCCGGGCGCACACCGTCGGTGACGCGGTTGCCGCCGAGAAGGGCTATCTCCGCGAGGCCGGCAATCTCGCCTTCCATATCGCGCTGATCGTGATGCTGGTGGCCTTCGCGAGCGGGCAGCTCTTCAAGTACGAGGGCGGCAAGCTGATCGTCGAGGGCGACGGCTTCTCCAACACCCTCACGCAGTACGACGACTTCAAGTCCGGCTCCCTCTTCGACACGGACGAGCTGACGCCGTTCAGCTTCACCCTGGACGCGTTCACGGGTACGTACGAGCGCAGCGGGCCGCAACTGGGCACCCCCCGGACCTTCAAGGCCGACATCCGGTACTCCACGGACGCGACCGGTCCGGAGAAGAAGTCGGTCATCGAGGTCAACAAGCCCCTCAAGCTCGACGGCTCGAAGGTCTACCTCATCGCCCACGGATACGCCCCCGTCGTCTCCGTCAAGGACGGCCGCGGCAAAGAGGTCTTCCGGGGCGCGGTCCCGCTGCTGCCGATCGACAACAACATCTCGTCCACGGGCGCCATCAAGGTCATGGACGGCTACCGCGACAAGAACGGCAAGAAGGACCAGCTGGGCTTCGCCGCGTTCTTCGTGCCGACGTACGGCGGGAAAGGCTCCGGACAGATGTTCTCCCGGTTCCCCGCGCTCGACTTCCCGGTGCTCAACATCGGCGCGTACCACGGCAGTCTCGGGGTCGACTCAGGGCTGCCGCAGAACGTGTACCAGCTGAACACCGACAAGATGACGGCCTTCAAGGACGCCAAGGGCGATGTCCTGAAGAAGACTCTGCTGCCGGGCGACTCCCTCACGCTGCCCGACGGCGCCGGCTCCATCACCTTCGAGAAGGAGGTCAAGGAGTGGGCGAGCTTCCAGATCACGCACGAGCCCGGTAACACCTGGGCCCTCGCCGGTGCGATCGCCGCCATCGCGGGACTGGCCGGCTCGCTCTTCATCCAGCGGCGCCGGGTCTGGGTCCGGGCCGTACGGGGCGCCGACGGCGTCACCGTCGTCGAGATGGCGGGACTCGGCCGCAGCGAGTCCACCAGGCTCCCCGAGGAACTGGCCGAGCTGGCCGGCACCCTCTATTCAGAGGCGCCCAGCGCGCCTGATCTCGCAGAAAAGACTGTTGAAGGGGCTGAGAAGTGAATCTCGCCGCCACAGCGACCAATGAGAGCCTGGCGCAGACCAGCAATGTGCTGATCTATTCGGCCATGGCCGTCTACCTGCTGGCCTTCTTCGCGTATCTGGCCGAGTGGCTGTTCGGCAGCCGCAGCAAGGTCGCCAGGACCGCCGCCGCGCTGACCGGCGACGACCGGACGTCCACGGCGCCGCCGGTGACGGTACGGTCCGCGCGGGAGGGCGGTGCCACGGCCGTCCTGGAGCGGCCGGAGGTCATCACCCGCTCCGCGAGCGGCAGCCGCGATCTGCCCGACGGGCCCGGTGCGGCCGGCGGTGACGTACAGGGCGATCTGTACGGCCGGATCGCCATCTCCCTCACGGTCCTCGCCTGGGGCATCGAGGCGGCCGGGGTGGTCGCCCGCGCGCTGTCCGTGCAGCGGGCCCCGTGGGGCAACATGTACGAGTTCAACATCACCTTCACCACGGTCGCCGTAGGCGTCTATCTCGCGCTCCTCGCGCTGAAGAAGAACGTCCGCTGGATCGGGCTACCGCTCGTCATCACGGTCCTGCTCGATCTCGGGCTCGCCATCACCGTCCTGTACACCGACAGCGACCAGTTGGTTCCCGCGCTGCATTCGTACTGGCTCTGGATCCATGTCTCCACGGCGATCTTCTGCGGCGCGGTCTTCTACGTCGGCGGACTGACCACCGTGCTCTATCTCTTCCGTGAGCGCTACGAGTCGAAGCTCGCCGCCGGTCTCAAACCGGGCTCCTTCGCGACCTCAGTGCTTGAGCGGCTGCCGGCGGCGGCGTCGCTCGACAAGTTCGCGTACCGCGTCAACGCGGCGGTCTTCCCGCTCTGGACGTTCACGATCGTCGCGGGCGCGATCTGGGCCGGCGACGCCTGGGGCCGCTACTGGGGCTGGGACCCCAAGGAGGTCTGGTCGTTCATCACCTGGGTCGCGTACGCCTGTTACCTGCACGCCCGCGCCACCGCCGGCTGGAAGGGCCGCAAGGCCGCCTATCTGGCGCTGATCGCCCTCGGCTGCTGGCTCTTCAACTACTACGGCGTCAACATCTTCGTCACCGGCAAGCACTCGTACGCGGGCGTTTGAGCCGGGGCGTATCACGCCGGTACGCGCGTGCATCGGATACATCAAGAGGCGCCCTCCGCGGTATTGACTTTGCGGGGGGCGCCCTTGTATGTGCGTACGTGCGTCTGAAGGCGACTGTCGGTCAGGGCTCAGGGATCCGGGCTCAGGGATCCGGGCTTCGACGGGGGCGGTCAGGACTTCGGCGGGGTGTCGTCCGCGCCGCCACCCTTCTCCGTGCCCTTCTCGGTGCCCTTCTCCTTGCCCATCTCCCGGTCCTCTTTGAGGGAGTTGAGGAACTCCGGGTTGTCGTCGGGCGCGACCCAGCCGCCGCGACGCACCGCCCTCGTCCGCTCGCGGCCCACGATCAGCCACGAAATGGAGCCGACCAGCGGGAAAAGCAGCACCAGAATCGCCCAGATGGGCTTGGGGAGGTACCGGATCTCCTTCTCATCGGTCGTGATGCAGTCGATGAAGGCATAGATGCTGAGAGCCAACGGCACCAGAATCATCAGCACCCGAAGCATGGAGGTCCCCTTTTGAGTGGAGAGCGAGACCGGATCGCGGCCCCTGACCACACCAGGGTAGCGAGTAACCGAACAGAGCCGGTCCGGGATGGTCAACAGCTCGCCTCGCGAAGCCGACGGTAAGCCCCCGGCGGTGCGCGCCGTGGAGGATGACACACTGGACCGCATGGCTTACGACGATCTCCGCTCGCTGCTCCGGGCGCTGGAGCGCGAGGGCGACCTCAAGCGCATCAAGGCCGAAGTCGACCCGTACCTGGAGGTCGGGGAGATCGTCGACCGGGTGAACAAGGCGGGCGGGCCCGCGCTGCTCTTCGAGAACGTCCGCGGCTCGGCGATGCCCCTCGCCATGAACGTGTACGGCACGGACCGCCGGCTGCTCAAGGCGCTCGGGCTGAAGTCGTACGGCGACATCAGCGACAAGATCGCCGGACTCCTCAAGCCGGAGCTGCCACAGGGTTTCGTCGGGGTGCGCGAGGCGTTCGGGAAGCTCAGCTCCGTGGCGCATGTACCGCCGAAGAAGATCAAGGACGCGCCCGTCCAGGAGGTGGTCCTCACCGGCGACGACGTCGATCTGGACCAGTTGCCCGCGCTGTTCACCTGGCCCGAGGACGGCGGCTCCTTCTTCAACCTCGGTCTCACCCACACCAAGGACCCCGAGACCGGCATCCGCAACCTCGGGCTCTACCGGCTCCAGCGGCATGACCGGCGCACCATCGGCATGCACTGGCAGATCCACAAGGACAGCCGCAACCACTACCAGGTGGCCGCCAGACGCGGTGAACGGCTGCCCGTCGCGATCGCGTTCGGCTGTCCGCCCGCCGTGACGTACGCCTCGACCGCCCCGCTGCCCGGTGACATCGACGAGTACCTCTTCGCGGGCTTCGTCCAGGGCCGGCGTATCGAGATGGTCGACTGCAAGACCGTGCCGCTCCAGGTGCCCGCCAACGCCGAGGTCGTCATCGAGGGTTGGCTCGAACCGGGCAAGATGCTGCCCGAGGGGCCGTTCGGCGACCACACCGGCTTCTACACCCCCCAGGAGCCGTTCCCGGCGCTGACCATCGACTGTGTGACGATGCGGAAACGACCGCTGCTCCAGTCGATCGTGGTCGGCCGGCCGCCGACGGAGGACGGGCCGCTGGGACGCGCGACGGAACGGTTCTTCCTGCCGCTGCTGAAGATCATCGTGCCGGACATCGTGGACTACCACCTGCCCGAGTCGGGCGGCTTCCACAACTGCGCGATCGTCTCGATCGACAAGAAGTACCCCAAGCACGCGCAGAAGGTGATGCACGCGATCTGGGGCGCGCACATGATGTCGCTGACCAAACTGATCGTGGTCGTCGACGCGGACTGCGATGTGCACGATCTGCACGAGGTGTCCTGGCGGGCGCTGGGCAACACCGACTACGCGCGTGACCTCACCGTCGTCGAGGGCCCGGTCGACCATCTCGACCACTCCTCCTACCAGCAGTTCTGGGGCGGCAAGGCGGGGATCGACGCGACGAGGAAGCTTCCCGAGGAGGGATACACCCGGGACGGCGGCTGGCCGGAGATGGTCGAGTCCGACCCGGAGACGGCGGCGAAGGTCGACCGGCGGTGGCGGGAGTACGGGCTGTGACCAGTGCGGCGGCGGCCGTACCGCAACCGGGCAGGACCAGGGCGTTTCTGCGGCTGGTGATGATCGAGCACTCGGTCTTCGCGCTGCCGTTCGCCTATATCGCCGCGCTCACCGCGATGTTCCGGCTGGACGGGAACGTCCACTGGGTCCGGCTGCTGCTGGTCACCCTCGCGATGGTCGGGCTCCGTACGTTCGCGATGGCCTGCAACCGGATCATCGACCGCGAGATCGACGCCCGCAATCCGCGCACGGCGGGACGCGAACTCGTCACGGGCGCGGTGTCGGTGCGCTCCGCGTGGACGGGCGCGCTCATCGCCGTCGTCATCTTCCTCGGCGCCGCGGCGGCGCTCAACCCGCTCTGTCTCGCCCTCGCACCCATCGCCGTGATCCCGATGGTGGTCTATCCGTACGGGAAGAGGTTCACCAACTTCCCGCACGCCATCCTCGGTATCGCGCAGGCCATAGGTCCGGTCGGCGCCTGGCTGGCGGTGACCGGCAGTTGGTCGTGGGAGGCGGTGATCCTCGGTCTCGCGGTCGGTATCTGGATCGGCGGCTTCGACCTGATCTTCGCCTGCCAGGACGTCCAGGCGGACCGCGCGCACGGCGTGCTGTCCGTACCGGCCCGTTTCGGTATCCCGGCGGCGCTGTACGGGGCGCGCGCATGCCATGTCGTGACCGTCGCGCTGCTGGTCTGGTACGCGCTGGCCACGGACGCCGGGGCGTTCTTCTGGACCGGGCTGGCCGTCGTCGCCGGTGCGTTCCTGTACGAGCACTCGATCGTGAAGCCGGGCGATCTGTCCCGGCTGAATCGCGCGTTCTTCAGCGTGAACGGCTTCATCGGGATAATTCTCTTCGTGGCCGCGCTGCTGGACCTCCTGGTGCGAGGCCTGACGCTGTAGGCCCTGGCCGGCTGTGCGTTGGCCGCTGTCTCCAGGCTGTCCGGCGTCAGCCCCGGGCCGTTGTTCGCGTCAGCCCCGGGCCGTTATTCGCTCGTTCAGCGGGGGCGGCCTGCGGAACATGAACGCGGCCATCACGCCGCCGATCAGTCCGAAGAGATGACCCTGCCAGCTGACGGCCGAGTTGGTCGGCAGAACGCCCCACAGGGCCGAGCCGTAGAACGCGAGGACCAGCAGACCGGTCACGATGTCCACCGCGTTCCGGTCGACGAAGCCGCGCACCAGCAGATAGCCGAGCAGCCCGAAGACCACCCCGGAGGCGCCCGCCGTGACCGTGTGGTCGGCGGCGGTGAGCCAGACGCCCAGGCCGCCGACGACCATGATCGTGAACACGACGGCGGCGAACCGCCGCAGACCGGTCAGCGCGGCGAGGAAGCCGAGCACCAGCAGCGGCAGGGAGTTGGACACCAGATGGTCGTAGCCGTGGTGCAGGAAGGCCATCGGGATGACATCGCGCAGCTCGCCGACGTCGCGCGGGCTCAGTCCGTAGGTACTGAGCGATCCCGTCGCGCCGTTCACCGCTTCGAGCACCCAGAGCAGCGCGACCCAGGCGATCATGACGGCCGCGGCCGGTTTCATCCGTGACGTCCGGCTTCGTGTGGTCGTGCCGGCGGTCCCATACGACATCGCGGCCCCCCTCTGGTCACTGCTGGTCTGTCGGGATGTCTCCCTGTCCGTGTTCCCGTGCTTCTGCCCTGGTGAACGTCCGGGGTACGGTCATCGGTTCCTGCCCCGGGCCGCCGGATAGGCTCGGATCCGTGAAGCCCGGATCGTACGAAGACGAGCACAGCCCGCGACAGCCCCGGCGGCCCTGGGTCGTCGGCGTCTCGGGGGCGTCGGGGACGCCGTACGCCGCGGCCGTGCTGCGAGGGTTGCTGGACGCGGGGGAGAGCGTCGATCTCGTGGTCAGCCGGGCAGCGCGGCTGACCCTGCTCGACGAGACGGGTGTCGCCTTCAGGGACGCGCGCTGGCGGGACGATCTGCGCACCTGGCTGGCGCGCGGCGCGGACGGCAAGCCGGACGCCTTCGAGGTGAAGCTGGGCCGGGACGCGGGCGCGGACGACGTACGGCACTGGTCGGCCGGGGATCTGGCGGCCGGCCCTTCCTCGGGCTCGTACCCGGTGAAGGGGATGCTGATCGTGCCCGCGTCCACGGCGAGCGTGGCCGGGGTGGCGCTCGGTCTCTCGAAGGATCTGCTACAGCGCGCGGCGAGCGTGACCCTGAAGGAGCGGCGGACGCTGGTGGTCGCCGTGCGGGAGACGCCGCTCAACGGGCAGACGCTGAAACATCTGGTGACGCTGGACGAGGCGGGCGCCGTGGTGCTGCCCGCCTCTCCGGCGTTCTACGCGGGGGCGACACATATCCAGGATCTGGTGGACTTCGTCGCCGGGCGGGTCCTGGACGCGGCAGGGGTGCCGCACCGGCTGTACCGCCGTTGGGAGGGAGAGCTTGGCGGGCTCTCGCGGTGATGAGGACGGCCAGGGTCCTCATCGACGGACAGGGGCCTTGGGGGTGGCCGCTCAGCGCTTCTTGGCGCGGCGCCGCGAGCGACCGGCCTTCTCAGCGCCTGCGCGGCCCGTGGTGACGGCCTGATGGACACGCGAGCGGCTGGCCTGCTCCTGAAGCGAGCGCATCTGGGCGTAGGCCATCTCGATCGTGTACACGGTGGGTCTCACTCCTGAAAGTTCGAAGGATCATCGTTGATCGTCTAAAAGATTCGCAGGGCTTCAGCCCTGCATGCCTTAGATTCTACACGTAACCTTGCGAGATTGCTGATTAATGGAAGGCTTCAGGCATATGGACGCCGTGGATAGGCAGCTCATCCAGGCCCTCAGGGAGAACGGCAGAGCCTCGTACGCCGAGCTCGGCAGGCTCGTCGGGCTCTCCGGGCCCAGCGTCACCGACCGCATCAACCGTCTCGAAGCGGCGGGCGTCATCACCGGCTACCGCGCCACGGTCGACTCGGCCTCGCTCGGCCTCGGCGTCACCGCGCTGATCGGGATCTCGCTCTCCGACGCCGCCGACCACGAGGACGTGGCCCGCCGGATGCGCGATCTCGGGGAGATCGAGGACTGCTGGTTCATCGCGGGCGACGACTCGTACATGCTGAAGGTCCGCGCGAGCGATGTGGACGGCCTGGAGAAGACGATCCGCCGGCTGAGCGGTACGAAGGGCGTCTCCCGGACCCGTACCACCATCGTGCTCTCCACCAAGTGGGAGAACCGGGTGGGAGAACTGCCCGAGGAGGCCTGACACGGCCGGGCCGACAGGGCCGACTCCGCTTCCGCCCGATGCCGTCCCGGGCCCGGGACGGCATCGGACCCAGGCGCCTGAGCCCGGGTCGAGTGGCCGCCCGGCGGCAGCTGACAAAAGCTGCTGACAAGAGCTGCTCACAAAAGCTGCTCACAAAGGCTGCTCACAAAGGCTGCTCACAGAGGCTGCCGACAAGGGTTGCTGAGGAAGGGGAAGCGACCGTGCGCATCGTCCGTCACCACGAGTACGGCCCGTCCCGGGTACTGCGGACGGAGACGGCCGAGCCGCCCGCCCACGGCCCCGAGGGCGTGCTCGTCCGCGCGGCGGCCATCGGCGTCGATCACGCCGATGTACAGCGCCGCCTCGGCACGTTCCCGCTCGGCGCCCCGCCGCTGCCGCACTGCCCCTCCACGGATGTCGCCGGCACGGTCGTCGAGGTCGGCGACCGCGTGACCGGGATCGAGCCGGGACAGCGGGTCGTCGTATGGCGGGCCCAGGACGCCTATGCGGAGTTCGTGGCCGCCCCCGCCGCGCGCGTGCTCCCGCTGCCCGACGGCCTCGGCTTCGCGGAGGCCACGCTGCTGGGCTCCACCGGCCGGGTCGCGGTGCATCTCCTCCAGACCGCGCGGCTGACCGCCCGCGAGACGGTACTTGTGCGGGCGGGCGCGGGCGCGGTCGGCCATATCGCCGTACAGGCGGCCCGTGCCCTGGGCGCGGCACGGGTCATCGCCACCGTCGGCTCACCGCGCAAACTGGACTTCGTACGCTCGCTCGGCGCCGACGCGGCCGTCGACCACACCCGGCCCGACTGGCCCGCGCGGGTCCGTGAGGCCGCCGGAGCGGCGGGAGTTGACGTGATCCTCGACGGCGTCAGCGGCCCCGGGCTCCTCGACGATGTGCGGCTCCTCGCGCCGTACGGACGGCTCGTCGTCTACGGCGCGTCCGGCGGCGACAGCGAGCAGCCGGCCGTCCCGCTCATGGATCTGATGGGCATGCGGCAGGTGACCGGCTTCAGCATGGCCACCATGGCGCGCGGCGCTCCCGCGCTCGTGGAAGAGGGCGTCCGGCTGCTCGTCCGGCTCGTCACCGACGGCTCCGTACGGCCCGTGATCCATGCGCGCGTGCCGCTCGACGAGGCCGCCCGCGCGCATGACCTGCTCGAACAGCGCGTCAGCATGGGCCGCGTCGTTCTCGTTCCGTGAGGGGCGTAGTCTCGACTGGCACGATTTGGCAGACATAGTGGGAGGCGGCCTGATGACTGCATCTGTTCAGGATGTGGGTCTCAAGCGCGAGCTGGAGGCGAAGATCCGGGCCGGCGAGCGGCTGACCCGTGAGGACGGCATCGCGCTGTACGAGTCGGACGATCTGGCCTGGCTCGGCGGTCTCGCGCACGAGGTGCGCACGCGCAAGAACGGTGACGTCGTCCACTTCAACGTCAACCGTCATCTCAACATGACGAACGTCTGCACCGCCTCCTGCGCCTACTGCTCGTTCCAGCGCAAGCCGGGCGAGAAGGACGCGTACACGATGCGCATCGAGGAGGCCGTCCGCCTCGCCAAGGCGATGGAGGGCGAGAACCTCACCGAGCTGCACATCGTCAACGGCCTCCACCCGACGCTGCCGTGGCGCTACTACCCGCGCTCGCTCAGCGCGCTGAAGGAAGCCCTCCCGCAGGTCTCCCTCAAGGCGTTCACCGCCACCGAGATCCACCACTTCGAGACGATCTCCGGCCTGTCGGCCTCCGAGATCCTCGACGAGCTGATCGAGGCCGGTCTGGAGTCGCTGACCGGCGGCGGCGCCGAGATCTTCGACTGGGAGGTCCGTCAGCACATCGTCGACCACAACACCCACTGGGAGGACTGGTCGCGGATCCACCGGCTCGCGCACGAGAAGGGGCTCAAGACCCCGTCGACGATGCTGTACGGGCACATCGAGGAGCCCCGGCACCGCGTCGACCACGTACTGCGGCTGCGTGAGCTCCAGGACGAGACCGGCGGTTTCCAGGTCTTCATCCCGCTGCGCTACCAGCACGACTTCGTGGACATGAAGGACGGCAAGATCCGCAACCGCCTCCAGGCCCGTACGACCATGGCCACGGGCGCGGAGGCGCTGAAGACCTTCGCGGTCTCCCGGCTGCTCTTCGACAACGTTCCGCACGTCAAGGTCTTCTGGGTGATGCACGGCGTCCAGACCGCCCAACTCGCCCTCCAGCACGGCGCGGACGACATGGACGGCTCGGTCGTCGAGTACAAGATCACGCACGACGCCGACAACTACGGCACGCCCAACAAGCTCGGCCGTGAGGATCTGCTCGACCTCATCCGCGACGCGGGCTTCCGGCCCGTCGAGCGGAACACCCGGTACGAGATCATCCGGGAGTACCCGGGCCCCGACGCCGGCCGCCGCGAGTCCCCGCAGCCCATGCGGGTCTGAGACCGCGTACGGGTCTGAGAGGGCATACACGATGGCGCTCATATTCGAGCTGGATCCGGCGGTGGACCCCGCCCTGCGCGACGGACTCCTCGCTCTCTGGGCGGACGTCTCCAACGCGGGCGGTGCCGTCGGATTCGTACCGCCGGTGACGGTGGACGACATACGGCCCGAACTGGTCAAGCACCTCACCGCCATGGCCGAGGGCCGGGTCAGGCTGCTGGTCGGGTACGACGAGGACGGCGCCGTCGCCGCGACGGCGTTCCTCACGCTCAACACCCACCGGCTGATGCGGCACTGGCTCTGGCTCTACACCGTGATGGTCCACCCCCGGCACCAGGGCAAGGGGTACGGCCGCGATCTGATGGCCGCCGCCGCGGACGCCGCCCGGGGGATCGACTCCATCGAGGCGATCCGGCTCACCTGCCGCGGGGGTACGGGCGTCGACAGGTTCTACGCCTCCTGCGGCTACAAGGAGGTCGGGCGGGTGCCGGACGCGATCAGGGTCGCCCCTGGTGACGACCGTGACGACATCACCATGCTGCTCCCGCTGAACCGGTACTGAACGCGCCGTGCTTGACTGGTAGGACTCGGACATACCGCGACGCCGGACCTGCGGCGACGTCAGTACGCCAGGAAGAGAAGGAAGAGAGAGGGCCCGCTGTGACCGTTTCGAAGACGAGCGCCACGATCCGGTACACCGCGATGCGTCTGGGCATCTTCGCCGGCTGCTTCGTGGTCGTCGCCGGCCTGGTCCAGTTCGGTGTGCTGCCCAAGGGGCTCGGCGACTCCAACTTCATCTGGGTGCTGCTGCTCGCGATCGTGATCTCGGCGCCGCTCAGCTTCGTGCTGCTGCGCAGGCAGCGTGACGAGATGTCCGCGCAGATCGTCGGCAAGGTCGACAGCGCGAAGACGCGGCTGGAGGCGAACCGCGCCCAGGAGGACGGTGTCACCCAGTAGCCGCCGAGGCCGCGGCAAGCCGCCCCACGTGAGCGCCACAGCGGCAAGCCGCCCCACGTGAGCGCCACAGCGGCAAGCCGCCCCACGTGAGCGCCACATAAGCGCCACGTAAGCTTTCTCACATTCGCGACACCCCAGCTCCGGAGCCGTCCCTCCAGGGCTGGGGTGCCGTGTTTCCTGGTCTTTTCGGCCACTTTCCGCCACTGTTTCCGGCCTCTTTCCGGCGCTTCGGGCCCCAAAGAAGTCCTTTGAGCTTCCCAAAGTTCAAGTGTTAATGTGCTCGATATGAAGACAGCAGTGCGTCACCGCCGCCACCGGGGCATCCCGCTCGTGGCGCGCCTGCATGTCGATCTGTGCCGCTGTATGTCCGCGGTCTGTTGCCGCGTGGTCTGACCCGGCATCATGCAGCGGCGCCCCTTCTGAGTCTCCCGAGTCCTCACCCTCCCGAGCCCTTCGAAGCACGAGCGCCGCACCCCTGTCCGTATGGCCCCGATACGTCCTGTCTGGAGTGTGTTCGTGTCCGCGAACTCCGCGTCTACCGTCCCCGAGAAGCCGGCTGATCCAAGACCCGGCCCCCGTCTTCCCAAGATCCCGTTCTGGGCGCAGATCGTCGCCGGTCTCGTCCTCGGTGTCCTGCTCGGCTGGCTCGCCCGCAGCCAGGACATCAGCTGGCTCTACACCACCCTCGACAAGATCGGCAGCATCTTCGTCCAGCTGCTCAAGCTGGCCGTGGCGCCGCTGGTCTTCTTCGCGATATTGGTGTCGATCACCAACCTGCGCAAGGTCAACAACGCGGCCAGGCTGGCCTCCCGCACCCTGCTCTGGTTCATGATCACGTCGCTGATCGCGGTCGCCATCGGCCTCGCGATCGGCCTGATCACCAACCCGGGCTCGGGCACCGGCCTCACCCCGAAGGACGGCAAGGCGCCCGAGGGCTCCGGGTCCTGGATCGACTTCCTGACCGGCATCGTGCCGACCGACGTCATCACGCCGTTCACCGAACTGAACGTCCTCCAGATCGTCTTCATGGCCGCCGTCGCCGGCATCGCGGCCCTCAAGCTCGGCCCGAAGGCCCAGCCGATCCTCACCCTCAGCGAAGCCGTCCTCGAACTGCTCCAGAAGGCCCTGTGGTGGGTCATCCGGCTCGCCCCGATCGGTACGGTCGGCCTCATCGGCTTCGCCATCGCCGACTACGGCTGGGACCTCATCGGCAAGTACGCGACCTTCACCGCCGACGTCTACATCGGCTGCGCGCTGGTGCTCTTCGGTGTCTACCCGCTGCTGCTGGCCACCGTCGCCAAGGTCAACCCGCTCCAGTTCTTCAAGGGCGCCTGGCCCGCGATCCAGCTCGCCTTCGTCTCCCGCTCCTCCGTGGGCACGATGCCGGTCACCCAGAAGGTCACCGAGCGGCTCGGCGTCCCGAAGGAGTACACCTCCTTCGCCGTACCGTTCGGCGCGACGACCAAGATGGACGGCTGCGCCGCGATCTACCCGGCGCTCGCCGCGATCTTCATCGCGCAGATCTTCGACGTCCAACTCGGCGTCCAGGACTATCTGCTGATCGCCTTCGTCTCGGTCGTCGGTTCGGCGGCCACCGCGGGCCTCACCGGCGCGACGGTCATGCTGACGCTGACCCTCTCCACGCTGGGGCTCCCGCTGGAGGGCGTGGGCCTGCTCATGGCGATCGACCCGATCCTGGACATGATGCGCACGGCCACGAACGTGGCGGGCCAGGCGCTGGTCCCGGTCATCGTCGCGGCACGTGAGAAGATCCTCGACCACGACGCGTACAACTCGGCCTCGGCGTCGCCGGTGGACGACTACGACAGCGCCGACGACAAGCGCGAGGCGAGCGTCCCGGTCCCCGCGTAACGCACATACGCGCAACGCACCTCGGATCGCCCCCGTCCTCCGCCGAGGCCGGGGGCGACGTGCTGTGCGAGCGGTCTGCCTGTGCGAACGGTCTGCCTGTGCGAACGGTCTGCGGGCGGTCGACCGCCTGATCCTCGGGTCCGGTCTCCGCGCTTCCCACGGACCGTAGGCTTACCGGGGTTTGGGGAACGGCGGGACTGTCGGCGGGACTGTCGGCGGGGCGGGAGGAAGTCCGACGTGGGTGCGGTGAGCGCCGGCAAGGGCAAGCGGATGCCGCGCGCAGAGCGCGAACGGCAGATGCTGGACGCCGCCGTGCGCACCTTCGGGCAGCGTGGTTACAGCGCGGCCTCGATGGACGAGATCGCCGAGTTGGTGGGCGTCTCGAAGCCGCTGGTGTATCTCTATCTCAACTCCAAGGAAGAGCTGTTCATCGCGTGTATCCGGCGCGAGTCGGAGGCGCTGGTCGCGGCGGTGACGGCGGGCGTCGAGCCGGGGGCGCCGGCCGACCGGCAGCTGTGGACCGGGCTGGTGGCGTTTTTCGCGCACACCGCGGAGAACCCGGACGGCTGGGCGGTACTGCACCGGCTGGCGCGTACGTCCGGCGAGCCGTTCGCCGCCGAGGTCACAAAGATGCGGGACGCGCTGGTCGCCTATGTGACGGGACTGATCGGCGCGACGGCCCGCGAGGCACACGGCGCGCCTGATCTGAGCGACGGGGATGTGGCCGGGCTGGCGCAGGCGCTGGTGGGCGCCGCCGAGTCGCTCGCGGCGTGGGCGAACGAGACTCCGGGCGTCTCGGCGAAGGAGGCCGCGGCGACGCTGATGAACTTCGCCTGGACGGGCCTCGGGAACCTCATGGCGGGGGAGCGCTGGACGGCGAAGGCGACGGCGTTCTTGCTGACGTGAGGACCGAGGGGTAGTCGGGGTGGGCCGGGGGGTGTGGTGTCCGCGGAGGGGTCCCCGGGGAAGCTCCCACGTTCCGACGGCCGGATCCCGGCCACGGGCCGGTGGACCCTGCGGGGCGCGCGGCAGTGGAGTGGGGCGGCCCGGCCCCGGCATAGCGACTGACGGTCGGGGAGGGGCTGGGACTCATGCCCCGTGTCTGAGCGGGGACTTCAACTACGGGCCAGGACCAAGAGGTATCCGGAGTGGGCCGGGGGGTGTGGTGTCGGGTGAGGGCCGCCCCTGGGTTTGAGTGTCGCGGTTGCGGGTTGGGCGTCAAGGGCGCTCCTTCGTCGCGTCGGCAAGCCGATGACCTTCGGTCACCCTTGACTCCCAACCCTCCACCGCAAGTGCTGCTTTGAGGGGGGCGGCCCGGGGGGAGGGGTCCCCGGGGAAGCTCCCATGTGCTGGGGGCCGGTTGCCGACCGCAGGTCGGTGGGCCCTGCGGGGCTGCGCAGGAGTGGAGTGGGGCGGCCCGGCACCGGCTCAGCGAGCTGATGCGGGTGGGTAGTTGGGATTCATGCCCCGCTGGTGACGGCCCGTTGACGGGTGCACCTGTTGCCTGAGGGGGACGGACTCGCCACCCGCCCCCTATGTCCCAGTTTGGCGGGCCATTCCAGGGGCCCCGGGCAGGTCATGTGTCCTGGGTTCGGTTAAGCCGTCCCCACGGCACATCGCCACCCCTGACCGGCCCACTGGCCGCCCCATGAGTCACACCCACCCCACTACCCACACGCCCAGACAGCGGGGCACCAGCCCCGGCCACTTCCCCGCCCCGGACCGTGGGTAATGGGGCGGGTGTGACTGGTGAGGCGCCGATTGGGCCTGTCGGAGGGGGTGATGCGTCATGGGGCCCGGTTAACCGAACTCAGGACGCATGACCCGCCGGAGCACTCCCCAAAGCCCCCTCCAAAACAGGACATTGGGGGCAGGTGGCAGGCTCGTCCGCCCCAGTCGACAGGTGCACCCGTCAACGGACTGTCACCAGCGGGGCATGAGTCCCCACCACCCACTCGCATCAGCTCGCTGAGCCGGTGCCGGGCCGCCCCAC